>CALXTN010000019.1 GCA_944391405.1 uncultured Alphaproteobacteria bacterium
AGAAAATCAGTCCGTTAAGCAAGCTCTAGAGAAAAAGGTTAGTTTGTTGCAACAAGAAAATCAGTCCGTTAAGCAAGATATTAAATCTAATTATCAGGTTGTGGAACGGTATATTACCGGACTTGAGAATAGAATCGTAAGTGTCGATAGTAAATTGGATGTTGTTAACCGATTTATAAAAACATCTTCAATCATCCAATTTAATGATGAAACATTACCTTTGATGAAATATGGTTTTTATGATGTGGAAACGTGGGGTTGTTGGTTACAAAAATATGCTTTGCTATTTCTTAAAGTTCTAAATCCTCAAACGGATGTTCATTTGACGCTTTTGCTTAATTGTTTTCATCCTGAAAATCAAAAAACTTTGAGTATTTGGGCTAATGGTAAAAAAATTGGGCAATATTTGGCTTCTCAAGGGGATAATACCATCAGTGTTACAATTCCTAAATTTAATATTCCTGAAAATGGTTTTATTTCTCTTGAATTTATAACGGATAACCTTGAATCTCCTCAAGAAGTGTTGAATGTGCCTGATACAAGGTCTTTGGGGTTTGGGCTGGTTCAATTGACTGCGGATGCTGAGATGCTTTTGTTTGATTTGGATAAAGATTTATTTCAGGCTTTGTATCAGCAACGATTTTCTTGTCAATTTAAAAATGAAGAATGGACTGCGTATTTCGATACTCATGATGTTGAAAGTGATTTATTGAAACTTAAACAGAATTTATCTGAAGATAGCCAAATTTTGATTGATGCGTTTTATAGTCGTCGATGTGCTCCATATGAGGTTTCCGCTTTTGAAAATAAACAACATGAATTAGTTTTAGCTCATGATATTTCTAGATATAAAATTGTTAACCAAACAGGATTTCAGCCTGAGGTCTTTTATTTTAAAAATGGTTTGAAATTTATTGATGATAACATTGTTAAAAATCATTTGAGTGGTAAAGATGTTATTGACGGTGGCGCTTGTTCCGGAGATTCCGCTCTGATGTTTGCAGAATATAAATTTATCAATATGATTTATTCTTTTGAACCAATAGAGGAGAGTTTTGACGGGCTTAGAAAAACTTTGGAAGCCAATAATTGTCTTAATGCGCAAGCTGTTCATAAAGCCTTAAGCAATCAAGACGGAACGGTGGAAATTCTTGGACAAATCTGCCAGACCATCACAATTGATACGTTTGCTAAAGATAAAAAAATTGGTTGTATTAAATTTGATTTAGAGGGAATGGAGACTAAAGCTCTTTTAGGGGCTGAACAGACAATTAAACGCGATAAACCTTTGCTCTTAATTTGCTTATATCACACTCCGGAAGATTTTTTTGGAATAAAACCACTTATTGAAAGTTGGAATTTAGGGTATAAATTCAAAATTGTAGATACGGAACCTTGTAACACCGCTATTGGCATGCATTTGACTTTGATTGGTTATTAAGAACAAAGCCGGCTGTTCGCATATGTGATTTTATCATTATAATTAAATGGTTCTTAGTGTTTTGAGTATTCTTAACGCTATTTTTGCATAAGGCTCTTGGGGCGTTTGTTTACATAGGTAGATGTCTTGTGAAAATTTAAAAACAATAAAACCCTTAGAAAAACTAAGGGTTTGAAACTGGTGCCGTTTAAGGGATTTGAACCCCCGACCCACGCATTACGAATGCGTTGCTCTACCAACTGAGCTAAAACGGCAATGGATTATTCTTTAGCAGTTTAATCTTTAAAGCGCAAGCCTTTTTTTAGTTTCATACATAAAAAAATCCCCTTGCTCTTTTCTTAACCGTTATGGTTATATTTTAAGCAAGGGAATTCTTTTTTCATTACAAACTTTTTATTCAAACAGCTTTTGCCAGTTTTCAACTAATTCGTCTTTAAATTCGGCGAGCTTGTCTATATCTTCCGAACTTAGAAAATCTGGTACTTCTTCCGCATGGCGGGATGAAATTTGGACAATTGCTTCTTTGCGAACTTCCGGCTTGAGCGTTTGGCAATTCAGCAACATCGGTAAACTTTGTTTCCAATCTAGCGAATACGGCGAATCGGCATAGAATGTCACAAAGACGGTATCATCGGCTTGTTCATATCCATATGGTGAACGCAAATTAGCCAATGTTATTGCCCAATGTTTGAACTCTGTCAGTTCCGCATATGCGTCATTTCCTGAAAAGATGTGCGCTATCACATTTAAACATTCATGGAAAAGACGATTGTTTTCGCTGAACTGTTGTTTGACAAAGTTTAGTATTTCCAGTGCTTCATCAAATTTGCTTGGCATTGGAGTCAATAATGTCTTTGCCAATTCTTGTAGAACGTTGTTTTTTCTTTGTACGGGCAGTGACATTAAGTTTTGTGCTATATGCAAATTTATTTTTGCATTGTTCAGATGTTGTGTTAATGTCATAATGTCGCGCAATGGAGCCGATAAACACAAACTGGTTATTTTTATCTGTTCACCGTTCATATTGGAACTATAGGTTCCGGTATGTGCTACCAGACTTCCATGGCAGATGCGCAATAGAACTTCTAGAGCGGTTGGGGCCGGAAGTTTTTGCAACAAGACATTTCTCACTTGATTGTGGTAGTTACTGGTGCTTATCTGCTTATTATTGCTTATTGAACGCTGAATACTTAACAATAAGCCGATTTCTTCTGCTTGCCCTATTTCTTTTTTGGGCTGGCTATCCAGATATTCTATCACTTCCGACAGATTAGTGGCAAAACCATTTTGCAATAAGTAACGGCAGATTTTTTTGTAACATTGTTGACCGGTTTTGTTTAATGTTTCCGGCGCGATGTTTAAGAATCTGCTGTAATCCGCACCGACTATCAGATATGGGAGCTTCATTACCGCAATTTCCGGATTTCCTTTTAAATAGATTAAGGTTTGCGGGGTTAGCGGCGCGTGATTCTTCAATATCTCCTGCCGGATGCGGTGGGCTGCTTGCTTATATTCTTCATTCGCACTTCTCTTGTTTAGGTGCAGATAAAGGATTATTTCCGCTTCAAGCGATACCGAATATAGTTCGGATTTTTCCCATACTTTTAGCAACTTCTCCATGGCGGGTAAATTACTTGGCGTGCTTAACACATATAAATTTGCGCTAAGGAATGGTTCGGCTTTACAGAGCCTTAGTTCGGGATGAAGCGTATGAAGCACAGAAATGGCCAGTGCGTCTTCAACGAATGTTAAGTCTTTTGCCTGCAATGATCCTTGCATAATTTCTTGTGTGTAGTGCAAATGTAATTTATCCACGTTTTCTTGATTGAATAAAAATGTAAATGCATCCATATACTTTTTGTTTAGGGTTAATAATTGTGATAATAATTTTTGAATATGAACAACTTAAATTTTATTTGTCTTTTTGTCAAATGTTTTTTTAAAACGTTTCAGCATGCAGGCGAGTGGATAAATTTTTGTGGAAAAAAGGAAGGATGCGGCAGAGTGGTTTTAAAATAGGTTTATTATCCTTGTTGCCAAGCTCTCTTAAATTTACTTGGTAAAGGGGAGTGAGTTAGATATCCTTGTTGCTAAGCTCTCTTAAATTTACTAGGGATGAGGGTTGAGGCGCATACCCTCTTAGGCTAAACCAATATGCGGTATGTAACCGCCTAAATTGATGCCACTCGAGAGTTTTGCTTGTTCCCAGCGATCTTCAAACTTTGTATCGAAAATCAGCTTGCTATCGCCTTCTACTATTAACCAGCGGTTGTTGAATATCTCCCATTCTAATTCACCGCGGTTCCAAACACAATGACCCATTGCAATTATCTTCTTTTCCGGTCCTTCGCCGTCTAAAATATCTTGTAATACTCCAAAGGAACTGGAAATGGCGATATCCCCGTGAATTTCTGCATGAGGATCGTTGTATATATTGCTATCGTTTGGAAATAAAACAAAACCATTTGCCGGATTTACAGGTCCGCCTTGGTATAAGTCCTCATAAACGCCTCTGGCTTCTTTTTCTATTCCGTCTTCTTTGCTGTGGCACTCCACAACGGCACTGCCAAACAAAAGCTTATTTATCATTATACCTTTTACTCGTTCCGGTGAGCAGGATGTTATGTATATGACGGCTTGATTATATATGTCATTGCTGTCTTGGCCAATATAAACCAAGCATTTGCCCACTAATGTATTATCTTTTTCTTTCGTTGTTTGTTCGCGTTTATTTTGCGGGCGGGTTTTATTTTGTTGATGATGAGATTCCGGAAGACCTTCTGTAAATAACTCATCATTGTCAAACGTTGTTGCTTTTTTTCTCATCTTTGTGTGTGTCTTTCCTTAAAAAGTTTGTTGCTTTTTGTCTGACCTGCTATTATCTTAGGTATATCTTAGTTTTATTTTTAAATCAACCTTAAAAGTTTTATGAAGAGATTAATTTGTTATATAGGATGCGCTTTTTTAGTTTTCAACCTTTTTGTTAGTTCGGTTGAGGCTGAGGATAAATATGCTTCATCTGAGGTGGAAACAGTTAAGGATAATAGCGTTTCAGATGCGATTCAAAGTTTAGAAAATAATAATGAACATATTCAGCATGACGATACTCCGTCTGAAAGTCTTATGCAACATATTCATAATGAAATCGCTAAATTCTTCTTTTTGCCGTTTGTTGCTGATAAAATTTATCAGGGTAATAAAATTAATGATGATTTGTCGGGAATTATTTTGACCTTTTATCCAAACGCCGATGAAGAGGATATTCAGACCTTAACGACAGGAATCCGCTTTTTTGTTGGGTGGAAAAGAAAATATGACTATGTGGTTGCTCGTTTGGAACATCAAGTTAAAGCCGCCAAAATGCTTCCTAAAGATGCTCCGATTGTGGCTAAAGAGGGGGAATATGCTCCCTCGGAAACGAATTTGACGAAGCAGTCTGGAAATGGGGAATATTATGTTAGCTATAAACCGTATAAATATTTGGAATATGACGCGGGAGAATATGGAGAACCAGTCAGACGCATGGATAAAAATTATGTTAAAACTGATGAGGTTACTTATGCCGAAATCTTATTGGCTTTACTTAAATTTGATATGCGGTCTTTTGTAGATGCTTGGCATAATATTCCGGCTTCCACAGATGGCGCAGGTGAGAGATTTCAGAGTTTTTCCGATAATGGCGAAATTCGATTGCTTGCCGATAGCTCTCGCTTGGGAGAACAAAAAAAAATTCGTGCGGCGTTTGATATTTTAGTGCCAGATGGATTTTATATTAATGGTGATGTGCTTAATCCGAATAATAAACTTGGCTTTGTACTTTCGGAAACCGAGCTCAAAACTGATAATGGTTCTGTGTATCGACCGAGTCAAAATGTTAGCGGTTATCAAATTTTTCAACCTTTGGCGGATGGTATTCAGGATAAAAAACAACAAACGCATCGGGTGTTGACCGGTCGGGTGCGGGTGCCGGTGGAATTTGAACGCGCTGATACCGCTAAATCGATGCGTATTACCGGCGCGTTTCGTTTTGTGCTTTGTTCGGTTAAAGGCGTTTGTAAACCTATTGTTTCTTATCATGAATTGACGCTTAGACAAGGCTTAAGCTCTGAAGAATCTATCTTTGTTAATTATATTATGCAGGGATTTGCTAAATATCCTTTAGCTCAGAGTCAGCATGTTCATGTCAAAGATGTGGCTTATAATGATGATAAATCTCAATTGGCGGTGCAGTTTGAAGCATCAACCAATATCAGTAATATGGCTGTGATGGTTGAAGATGCCTACGGAACTAACTTTATTAATCCTCGTTATGAAATGACGCAAAATTCCGGTAATTGGATTGGAACGGCTTATTTTGATTTGAGGGCTCCACAATTTTCTGCCACGCTTGCAAGTGGTGTCAATAACCTTTCATTAAGCGGAAATGAAAAAAATGATGAACTTTCTTCAATGAGGCAAAGTCAAAATGTATTTGATGCGGAGAATTCTCCAGTGTCTGAAAATATTGAAACTTCTGCTTCTCATGCAGCCTTGCCGGAAGTTGCTATCAGCGCATCGTTTGATAATCAAGAGTTTTTACGTTTGATTACGAACCCTCGTTTGGCAGATATGGGCGTAACCTTATCAACGCATTCGGAACTCAAATGGTGGATGTTGCTCGGATTTGGATTTTTGCTTAATCTGATGCCGGCTTGTTTTGCACTTTGTTTTAACTTGTTGACGTTGCTTTGGCAAAAAGAAGAAAGACGACGAATTTTTATGCGATATGCTGTGGTATCGGCATTGGGGCTTATGCTTCTGGCTTTCGGGGCAGAGTATTGGATACAGTCGGTATTTTATTTGCAGCCGTTTATGTTGGTTGGGGTGGGAACAATAGGATTGTCGCTGATGATGGAACTGCTGGGCTATGTTGATTTTGCGCTGTTTCGTCCTTTACGTAAAATTTTTAAATATGGCGTTTTGAACGCGCTCTTTACGCTTTTACTGTTTATATTTTTGCCAATGCCCTATAAAACGGAAATATTTGATGTTTTAGGGAGACAGGCGGATACGCTCTCTTTGGGATATCTAATGACTGCATGGGGTTTGATTTGGCTCGGAATGATGATTTTGCCATTTTTGGCTTTTGTGGTTACGCCTCGTTCAACATATGCTATTTGGTTTATGCAACGAATTAATTTGTTTTACACGCCGGTTTTGCTTGTTTGGTTGTTGTGGATTTGCGAGGTGGCTTATTCGATTTGGGCGGTTCTGGTTATGGGCGTATTTTTGGTCTTAATCGCCGCATTGTGGTATTGGTTCCCGATTGCCGTTGGCGAGGCTATTAAACATTCTCGATCTTCTGCAATTAAGGCTAATCTTTTCTTTAAAGTGCAACGACATTGGCTCTTTATGCTCGTTTTCTTAATGGCTTTGTGTGGGGCGAGTTTATATATGCTTATGCCAACACCGACGGTTTCTACTTCTGAGAAGGTTTTCGCTTCGGTGGCGCAGGTTGAAAAACGCCCTCTGAAACAACCTTTGTTGATAACTGTCGGTGCGCCTTATTCGCCTCGTTCGTTGATGAATTTGCGTGTCTTAAATAGATTGAAAAAAGCTGGTTTGCCTATTATTGAAATTGATGCCTTGGAAAATCCTCAAGAGGCGTTATATTGGTTTCAACGTTATCAATATTTTTATCCGCCGTTCTCGGTGTTATTTACTGAGCGACATCCTTATGGTTTAGTTTTGCCGCAAGATTTAAATGATGTCAATTTTGATAAGGCTTTGAGTGGTTGGTAAAATTTATTTTATTTTTTGTAGGAGGTTATATCTTATGGCTATGCAACTTAATGCTTCCGCACCTTCGGGAATGCGCTTGACGGTGGCGATTATCGGGAATGCCAATGCCGGTAAATCCGCTCTCTTAAACCAAATTGTCGGGCAGGATACCGCCATTGTTTCCGCTGTGGCCGGTACAACAACCGATGCTGTGTTAAAACCCTATGAGCTTATTCCGGTTGGACCGGTGTGTTTTTATGATACGGCGGGGCTTGATGATAATACCGAATTAGCGGAAAAAAGAATTTGTGCGACGCAAAAAGTTATTCGTAAAGCTGATTTGGCGCTCTTGGTTATCGGTAAAAACGGTATTGATGATTTGGCTCGGCAACACTTGGCGTTATTGCTAGAGAAAAAAATTCCATTTATTCCGGTGTTCAATTTTAGAGATTTAAGACAACTTAATGATGTTGACCGTGAGGTCTTTGAACGCTATAAAGGCGCGTTTGTTTCCGCCAAGACCGCAGAAGGTATTGAAGAACTTAAACAACGCATGATTGATGTTTTGACGCCTCTTGCCCAAGAACCGCCGCTTTTGGCTGATTTGATTAAACCTAAAGACGTGGTGATTCTTGTTGTGCCGATTGATTTGGCGGCTCCGAAAGGGAGGCTTATTCTTCCGCAAGTGCAGGCTTTGCGTGAAATTTTAGACGCCGGAGCCATGCCGATTGTTGTTAAAGTCAGTGAAGTTGATGATGTGTTGCGTAAACTTACTTCCGCTCCGGATTTGGTCATTACAGATAGTCAAGCGGTTAAAGAAGTGGCGCAAATTGTACCGGCGTCTATTCCGCTTACCACGTTTTCCACTCTTTTTGCTCGTTATAAAGGGGATTTTAGTGCGCAACTCAACGGAGCTAATACCATTGACGCTTTGCATGAAGGCGATAAAGTTTTAATCGCGGAGGGGTGTTCGCACCATATTACCTGCGATGATATCGGACGTGTGAAAATTCCAAATTGGATTTTAAAATATACCGGCAAAAATATTTTGTTTGATTATGCGCAAGGGACAGATTTTCCTGATAATCTTAATGAGTATGCACTCGTTATCCATTGTGGCGGATGTATGCTTAATCGGGCGGAAATGCGTCGGCGTATCAACGAATGTACTCGGCAAAATATTCAAGTTACAAACTATGGTATTTTGATTTCTAAAATGATGGGTGTTTTGGATAGAGTGATTAAACCTTTGGGTAAATAAAAGGGATTAAATCTTATGTGAAAAATTAAGGGGCTTGCTTAGCCCCTTGTTTTTATGTCGCTTTTCCTTTTCTTATTTGCGGTTGTCTTCATATTTACAACGGCGCTTAATGATGGTTTTGATGGCTTCCGCATCTTCCGGTTTCATCGCATATAACGGAATTGAAAACGGTGTGAATACATTATGTTTGCATAAATGTTGCATAAAAGTCAGTTTGTATTTATCTTTCGCTTCCGCTTTTAAGTGCAATACAATTATCGGGCGACGACTGATAAAACTTGTATATTTTTCTTCAGCCAGTTCAATATCGTTCCAATTTAACAGTGCGTTATGGTCTATCTTAATTCCCTCATGAGTGATGACTGCAAGTGATTGGGGGAATATTAAAACAAAAACAACAGAGGCTAAGGCTAATAAACTTAGCGCCATGGTGGCTATCATTAAAACAACGATGGTTAGTGAAGTTATTAGATGACAGCACATTAAGCACTTGGTTAGCAACCATACAAAACATGAAATAGCTGCATAGAGTAAAGTTAGAGCAACAATTTGGCGTTGTTCATAATAAAATACTTTTTCTTCACTTGGGTGAATTAGCTCTTTAAATTTATCTTTAATTTCTCGGGCAGCACGTTTAGCTACCGTTGTGGTGGCATTTTTTATACCTGATGCGGCAATAGCGGCACCGACGGGAAGTTTTTTCACGCGTGCTATCGGGGCTGTGCTTGGGGTATCATTTGTTTCTGGATTGGCGTAAACATCCAGCATGGGTTGCTGATTGAGTTCCAGAGTTGATGCTTCAGCTTTTTGTGCGGCAGTTTTGGCTGCTTTTTTTGCATTAACCATTTTGCGTAGAGCTTTTCTTGCTTTTATAGTTGCTTTTATGGCTTTTTTACTTGCCTTTTGTGCTTCTTTTTCGGCAGCTTTTTCTACCGTCTTTAAGGTGGTTTCTATTGTCCGTTCCACTATCTTTTTCGGAGCGGCTTTAGCAGCTTCCGGTAATTTTTTAATTTTTTCGGCAACCGGTGCTATAACTTTTTTTGTGTTCTTTAATTCTTCGGTTGCTTCAGGTGTGATTTTCCGCGTGAGTTTTGCCGGACTCTTTTTAGATTTTGTCTGAGTGAGTGTTGCGGCTTTACGCTTTGTGGTTTTTGCCATCATCTTTTCCTTTCTGTTGCGACTATATCACATTCTATATTTACTCATATTCGGTTAATGCATGGTTAATATATACGGCTTTTTATCTGGGTTTTGTATATGGCCTTTTTGCTTGACTTTTCCTGTGGTTGTGTTACCTTTGCGTTCTGAGATTAATTATTTTGAGTGTTGTTTAAAAGTATTTTGATTATGCAAAAAGATGAAAAATCAGCAAAAGTTCTTTCTTCTAAATATTTGATGAAAGAACCGTGGTGTACGTTGCGCGAAGATGAAATTCAACTCGCTAACGGGGTGGTTATTCCAAAGTATTATGTGTTGGAATATCCGAATTGGGTCAATGTGTTGGCTGTGACCAAAGATAAAAAGTTTTTGATGATACGTCAATATCGTCACGGTACGCAAACCGTAAACTATGAACTTTGCGGTGGTTGTGTTGACCCGACGGATGCTTCTCCTCTGGAGGCTGCAAAACGCGAACTCTTGGAAGAGACCGGTTATGGTAACGGAAAATGGACATTTAATCTGAAACTTTCCGCTAACCCCAGTACGACTAATAATTGGACGTATAACTTTATTGCCGAAAATGTGGAACTTGTCTCTACACAACATCTCGATGGTGGGGAAGATATTTCCGTGCATCTGCTCTCGCTTGATGAAGTGCTGGCGTTGCTTAAGCAGAACGACATTATCCAATCGGTGCATGCGTGCGCGTTTTGGAAGTACTTCGCTACGCATTTGTGTGCGCCGGATTTTTCTCTCTTTGATGAAAAATAGGTAAGGCGCAATTGCGGGGCGAATTTGATTTGAGTTTGGCTCAGGCTTTGTGTTTAAAGTATTTTTTTGTTTTACAATTTAATTTTATTTTTTATGGATAAAAAGCAATATGAACATGCAGTTAATTTGTTTGTTTTGAAGTATCGCCAAACCCCTAAAGAATATGGGGTGTCGGTCGTTGATGTTTTTAAACCGCAGAGAGCTTATATCTATGCGCCGACCGAAAAAGTTGCCAAAGCCTATAAGAGCTCGCAAGGGATTCTTCGTTGGATGCTCACATGGGCATTATGGCCGCTTGCTATTCCGCTAATCATTTTGTTGGTGTATACGTTTCCTAATTTTGTGCAGAATGGGGCGGAATTTGATGCGATTACCATTGCGGCGACGGTGTTCTTTTTTGCGTGGTGCGCTTTGATGTTGGGGCTTTGTTTTTATGGTCTTTGGCAGGATAAAAAGTGCAAAAATAAAGTTCTTTACATCAATTATGTGTATTAAGCATTTTATTTTGCAGCACTTTTTTATGTAGCTTTAATTGAGGGGGCGTTACGCTCCCTTTTTTGTTGATGTCTGAAAGTTTGTACAGTTTTGAGGATAAAAAATTAGGTCATCCGGATTTATTTTCTTGACAAAAATACAACAGAGTGATACCTTTCTTATACAGTTTTTATTTTTTTGTTTTACAATTTAATCTTTATTTTTTATGGACAAGAAACAGCGTGAACAGGCTATAGCCCTATTTAGTAAAAAATTTGGAAAAACTCCACAAGAATGTGGTTTTCCAGTGGTAGACATCTTTGAAAAACAAAAAGTGTATATCTATGCGCCGGATAAGGATTTGGCAGAGGCTTATAAATCTCTGCAATGTGTCATTCGCTGGATATTAATGTGGTCATGGTGGCCACTGTTGTTGGCGGTGTTTATTTTTTTCTTTTATGGTATGCCTAAGTATGCTCAGACAGGTAATCTGCTTGACCCTATAACGGTCTTGACTGCCATTTTTTTGGTGGTGTGGATTATATTGGTGGGATTGCATTGCCATTGGGGATATACCCTTGGAAAAAAATGTGGCAAAAGCGTTTGTTACATCAATTATCGGTAATAAATTTTATTACGTATAGGGGGCTTTATGCTCCCTTTTTTGTGGCGTTATTTTATCTGATTTTATCGGCTTGGGCGTATGTTTCTATCGGCTGCCGTATCCGTAACCTTTGAACAGATTCTTTTTACGTAATTCAAGGATGAATTGGCTACTGCTTAGCGTTTTATCATTCCATTTTATCCATCTTAAATTTTGTAGAGGTAATGATTGTAATTTGAAGGTGTTGGAAATTTGGGTGTGGTTTATATCTAGGAAGGTTAAAGTTTGGGGTAAATCCAAAAATTTATCGTTTTCAATACGTATAGCGGAAATGTTTAATCCTTGTAATTTCGGGTACAAAGTGGATAGAGCTTGGGTTGTATTGATATTTTTGCATTCCGGTATTTCTAATGTGCGCAGGTGGGAGAGATGGGGAAGGGAACTGTAATTTAAGTCATTGCCTTTGCCTATTCGCAAATTTTGCAAATTCCGCAGGGCGCTTAATTTGTGTAGGTTCGTGAAAATTGTCGTGCTGCTTAACTCTAGGGTTTCTATACTTTGCGGAAGCGTATTAAACTCAAAATTTAGTAAATCAATGTTACTTAGGCGGAGTTTTTTTAAGTTTGGCAATTCCGCTATTTCCCATTGTTTCGGGAAATTTTGGATGTTTTGCAGTTCTAAAGTTTTAAGAGTTTTAGGAAATGTAAAATCATGCGCACTCCAGTCTAGCCCTTTTAGTTGGAGCGTGGTTAATCTTTTGCCACTGGTTAAATCCATATTTTTCGGCAGACCATCGCTTTTTGCATCGGGGGTTTTATAAAATGCACCGATAATCGTTGCTTTTTCTCCTTGCGGATTGAGTATTAAACTATCCACATTTGCCCACTCGGGATACCAAAAACTTACCTCATCGGGGACTAAATGTGCGGTTTGGCGGGTTATTGAAGAGCGCAAAATATATTCTTTGGCATGGCGCTCGCTAAAATCAAATTCTATCGGATATCCCAAACGCTTGAGCCGATTGCAGATTTCTTGCGGTTGTTCTCGTCGGGTGCTCATCGCCGATAGGGTTTTATCAAAATCTTCGGGACGATTGGTTTTTTCGATTAAATGCAAAAGGCGTTTGATGATAACCGGCGCATTGGTGTGACTTAATAACTCTATGCCTGCTTCGTCTGTAATGGTTAAAGGCTCACTTACTCGCGTATACGGCAACATAATCGTTCCGCATCCTAGTGGTGATTTCGGGTCGGTTATATCAATAAAAGCCATGTTTTTTCTTTACACCTTTTATCTTTTTAGCTCCTTTTATCTTATTAGACTAGCCGATGGAGGGGGAAAAGTCAATAAAATTGTCGGATAAGCGTGCGAAAAGCTTGACACTCCCAGCGCATCAGCTTATTTTATCCGCATTAGTGATAATTTTTGTAGGAGATTGATTATGGCTGTGTCTAATGCCGTTGCTACTCTTTTAGAGGAATATAAACGCTTTAATTCCGTGCAGATGAAAGATTTGTTTGCTAACGATGATAAGCGTGCTGAAAAATATACACTCAATTTTGGCGAGCTGACTTTTGATTATTCTAAAAACCGCTTTGATGATAAAGTCCTAAAGGCTTTGTTTGATTTGGCCGAAGAACATCATTTGAAAGAACGTATCGAAGATATGTTTTCGGGTAAAAAAATTAATGTGACCGAAAATCGCGCCGTTTTGCATACCGCTCTGCGTAACTTCTCAGGCAAGCCGGTTTATGTGGATGGTAAAGACGTTATGCCCGATATTCTTAAAGTTCAGGCTAAAATGAAGGAATTTTCCGACGCTGTTCGTAACGGAACTTTCAAAGGCGCTACCGGCAAAAAATTAAAAAATATTGTTAATATCGGTATCGGCGGTTCAGACTTGGGGCCGTATATGGTTACTTGCGCTCTTAAAAAATATTGGGCGAAAGATATTCAATGCTACTTTATTTCCAATATCGACGGTACGGCTTGCGCAGAAGTCTTAAATAACGTTAATCCGGAAGAAACTCTCTTTATTGTTGCGTCCAAAACCTTTACAACCATCGAAACTTTAACTAATGCGCGCACTTGCCGTGAATGGTTGGTTAAGGCACTTGGCGAAGAGGCCGTTAAACATCACTTTGTCGCTCTTTCTACCAATGCCAAAGCCGTTGCGGAATTTGGTATTGATGTTAACAATATGTTTGAGTTCTGGGATTTTGTCGGCGGTCGTTATTCTCTCTGGTCTGCTATCGGCTTGTCTATTGCTTTGGCGGTTGGCTTTGATAACTTTATGGAACTCTTAAAAGGTGCTGAAGCTATGGATAATCACTTCCGTAATGCGCCTTTGGATAAAAATATTCCGGTCATTATGGCGTTGCTCGGTATTTGGTATAACGATTATTACAATATTCACCGTTACGCCGTTATTCCTTATGACCAATATCTCAAGTTCTTGCCTTCTTATTTGCAACAGCTTGATATGGAAAGTAATGGTAAATCCGTTCGTTTGGATAATAAGAAAATTACTGACTATGCAACAGGGCCGGCTCTCTTTGGCGGTGCGGGGACTGATGTACAACACTCTTTCTTCCAACTTTTACACCAAGGTACACAACCGGTGCCGGTAGATTTTATCATTCCGGCTATTTCTCATAACGAAAACGGTAAGCATCACGAAATTCTTATTGCTAATGTTTTGGCTCAGGCAGAGGCTTTGATGAAAGGGAAAACCGTTGAGGAAGCTGCCGAAGAATTGCGTATGGCTGGCAAAGACGAGGCAACAATTGAAAAATTGAAACTTAACAAGAGTTTTGATGGCAACCGTCCGTCTAATATGTTTTTGTTGAAGCAAATTACACCTTTTGCGCTCGGTATGTTGATTGCAATGTATGAGCACAAAGTCTTTACGCAAGGGGTGATTTGGGAAATTGATTCCTTTGACCAATGGGGTGTTGAATTGGGTAAGCAGTTGGCACTCAAAATCTTGCCGGAATTGGAAGGTTCCGCTTCGGCTCAACATGATAGCTCTACTAGTGCCTTGATTGCCAAAGTTGTAGCTTTGCGTGCGGACTGCAAGAAAGAGCAAGCTGAAAAAGTCGCCTAATTAGAGTTGCTTTAAAGGTCGGCTAAAACAGGAGCGGAAGTATAACGCTCCTGTTTTTCGGTTTGGCAACTTGTTGCTGTCGACTTTGGGTAGCGGCGGGATTTGAGTGCGGTGTGCAACGCTCGGACGTCTTTCTCGTTGCTGAGCTTGTCTATTTGACTTGGCAAAATGGGAATGTGGCGGTCTGATTTGTAAATGCCGATTATCTTTTCTTGGTAACGAATTTGTTGCCCTATCGGGGCAAGTTTGCAAGTGCAAACTTGTTTGCTTGTTTTTCTGATGAGGCTCTTTTGTGAAGAAAAGACGAGGAGAAGTGAGGGATGAATATATAAAATTGTATTTCTTTTTGCTTTTCTTGTTTGTCCTATCGGGGCAAGTTGAACGGATGTTCAACTTGGTGGATTGATTCTTGAAGCTGTCCCTCTGTCCAAAATATAAAGCATCTATTCTATAAAATAAACCCTGTATGCCGATACATACAGGGTTTTTGTTGCGTCATAAAATATTTATCGCTTTTACAGCAATGGCGACCACGCAGGATCACTTCCGTCTCCCGGTGTGATAACCAAGCGCTCGTTTGTACCGGTGATGTCTACTGAATATAACTGCTTTGCACCATCGGTTGTTGCTGTGCCGCGATTTTGGCGGTAGAACATTATTACACGCCCATTTGGCGACCAGGTCGGTCCTTCAAGATAAAATCCTGTTGCCAATGTTCTTTCTCCGGTACCGTCAGGATACATCACGCCGAGATTAAACGTGTTGCCTTCCATGCGGGTAAACGCTATGTAATCTCCTCGTGGCGACCATACCGGTGTCGCATAGCGGCTCCCTTGGCGGAAACTGATACGGTGTACATCCGAGCCGTCTCTGTTCATCACATACAACTGCTGATTTCCACCACGGTCTGAGTTAAAGACAATCTTGGACCCGTCCGGTGAGTAGTTCGGACTGGTATCAATTGCCGGACCTGAAGTCAATTTCTTGGTTTCTCGGGTTGCTAAATTCATCTCGTAAATATCTGTTACACCATTTCTTGCATAACTCATCAATAAGTATTTGCTGTCCGGTGAAAACGCCGGCGCAAACGTCATGCCGGGGAAGTTGCCCAATAATTCGGTACGTTGTGTCCTTAAATTATACAAATATACGCGCGGTTTGTTGTTTACATATGATAAGTATGCAATGTATTGCATATCCGGCGAAAAACGTGGTGTTAACACTAAATTTGCGCCGCTGGTTAAAAATTGATGTCCGTCACCGTCTTGATCCATTAAGGCTAAACGTTTTACAGGTCGGCTTGATGGACCGCTTTCTGATATATATGCTATTACCGTATTGAAATAGCCTTTATCTCCGGTTAAGCGTTCGTATATCGCATCCGCCATTGAGTGCGCCATCCTTCTCCAGTTCGATTTTGCTGATGTGTATACTTCATACAGTAATTCTTTTTGGCTCACGATATCCCATAACTTAAAGCGCAATTTTAGCTCGTCGCCGTTTTCTTCCAATATATAGGATTGTACTAAAACTTGCGCATTCAATACTCGCCAATCCCCAAATATTGGTTGTTGGTCAAAGCTTGTGAATTTTTGGATGTAGCTTCGTTGATTGATGATGCGAAACAAACCGCTTCTTTCTAAATCCGCCAACACAACATCGCGAACTTTATCCGCGTATGAAAAGCCTAAAAATGCTCCAATACCTTGGTTGTCTGATATTATATCCGGAAAGGCTACCGGAATCGGTTCTTGTTGCGCACCGCTTATCGTTACATTTAGTTGCGCTATTGCTGGTGTGGTGCAAATTGCCCATATTGCTACGATTAAGGAGAACAATTTTTTCATTTCAATCCTCTCATAAAAGGTAAAACTCAAGTTAAAAAAATAATAATGGCACTCTCTTAAAAGTAAAGTCCAAAATTGAGAATATAAACTAAAATCTATTTATCGTGTTAACTAAAATAAAGGTTGCATAAATAAAAATATTACTTATAATCTTTGGACAGAAAAAAATTATTGTTTATATCTTAAATTATTAATCTATTAAAACATATGGTATGAATCACAGGGTGTTTTTTTATCGGGTGTTTATTATTGGTGGTATTTGCGCTATCTGCGCTTTATGGCTCTTTTTTGTGGATAGTGAAAATTGGATGATTAACGCCGGTGCTTGGGGAACAGCTTGCATCTCGTTTATTGCTTTTGCATATGGCGAAAATCGTAATCAAAAAGAAAAGATTTTATCGCCTGCTGTTATGTGGTTGATGCGTTGCGGGATGTTATTTCTGGTGGCGATGATTGCCAGCCGTATTGAGCGAAATTTTCTATCGTTTCTCTTTTTTTGCTTGGCTTTTATCGTTTTGTGGTTTCTTATTATTCACGTTGTGGCGCGTTTAAAATTGCGTCATTAAATGTTTATAACAAAATTAAAGGCTTCTTTCTTTTATGAAAGGAGCCTTTAACTTGGATGTAATCTTGTTATTTTTCTTCTTCTTTATCTGTGGGGGTAGAGCTGTCTTTTTGCGCATCGTTTTCGGCTTTTTCTTTGGCGGCATTGGCGCGTGTCTTTATTTCTTTATATACCCCTTTTAATTTACTGATGGCTTCTTTGCCTTGCTCAGCTAAATTGTCTGCATTTTCTTCCACACTTGCTATATATGCATCGTGGTTCTTTTCTATTATCTTTCCTAATTTATTCATTGCTTGAGATAATTTTCGCGCGTTTTCATTATTGTTTTCTTGTGCGGATTTTTCACCATAATCTTCTAATTTTTTTACGGCTTTGCTGGTTAAATTCAGCATCTTGTCTGCAATTATGCCAACTTTCTTTCCTACTGACATATAAAAATATCTCCTTTTTTCTAACCATATTTCTTTTTTCTAAGACTAGCAAAAAAAAATGAATAAAATCTTAAAAGTGCTGTGCTTATGTGAATATTTTTCCTTTTGAGGTATGTATAATTACTTTTTAAAGTAATGTTAAGAAGTTGTGGGTTATTTTGTTTTATGGTTGTAACAGATTTTTGAAGACGATACGTTGGTATTTATGATAACGAGAGGACGGTATATATTTTCATTTCTTAAAAAAGCTGTTTGTAGCGGAATGGGCACTGTTTTTTGTTGTGCTTTCTTCTTAGCTATAACAGCGGTTGAGGCTTATGCTAAAAATACAATTAAAGATGTGCGAACAGGTCAACAGGCGGATGGTATTCGTATTGTTTTAGATGGTACTGAAGATTTTGATTATGATGCTTTTTTGCTTGACTCTCCTAATCGTTTGGTGATTGATTTGAAAGATACACAAATCTCTGGAACTCCAAAAATTGCTAAAAATAAACTTATCAGTGATTTTAGAATTGGTTCGCAGTCGAAGATTAACGGGAAACGTTTGGTTTTTGAACTTAATAATAACGTCAATATTAAAAAGAAATTTATTATCGAACCGCAAGCTGGACAAAAAAATTGGCGATTGGTTATTGATTTGAGTTCTCAGGGGCTTTCTGATCCTTATCCTAAGTCTAATCTTAAAAATACTTATTCGGGGGCAGTCAAACGTAAGAAAATTGTTGTGCTTGACCCTGGACACGGTGGAAAAGATCCCGGTGCTATCGGGCGTTCTTATCGAACTTATGAAAAAAATATTACCCTCTCTATGGGTAAAGAATTGCAAAAACAACTTGAAGCAAAGGGATTCAAAGTTTATATGACGCGTTCAACTGATATCTTTATTCCGCTTCGTAAACGTGTTGCTATTGCAAGAAATTATCATGCCGATTTGTTTATCAGTATTCATGCGGATAGCGCGCTTAATCGTAATGCCAGAGGGTTATCTGTTTATACTCTTTCTGAAA
Organism: uncultured Alphaproteobacteria bacterium; assembly: GCA_944391405.1. Lineage (GTDB taxonomy): Bacteria > Pseudomonadota > Alphaproteobacteria > RF32 > CAG-239 > CAG-267. Next base: position 18,432 of record CALXTN010000019.1, read on the forward strand.
AGGCGTCCGACAAAGAGGCTGAGGCTTTGGCTGAAAGAGAAAATAAGGCCGATATTATTGATGGTATGGATTTCTCAGATAACTCTCCGGAAATTAATGATGTGCTTATATCTTTATCCCAAAATGACAGCCGTAATAAGTCTTCTAAATTTGCAGGTTATGTTGTGACCGAGATGAAAAAACGGGTTAAACTTGTCAGTAATGCGCATAAATTTGCCGGTTTTGCCGTGCTTAAAGCGCCGGATATTCCGTCGGTGTTGATTGAGTTGGGGTATCTTTCCAACTATTCGGAAGAGAAGTTTTTACGTCAACCGTCTTATCGTAAAAAGTTAGGCGAGGCAATTACGAAATCCGTGGTCAGATATTTTAAAGATCCTGAAGTTGTATCTGCTTTGTAAAAAAAATGCTTTTATCCGTTTGGGGTATTAAAAGGGGCTGATGCTCCTTTTTTTCGTTATGCTATCAAATGTAATGTTATTGATTTGTTATGGGGGATGGCTTTTTTGTTTTTTATGTTGCGTGGCCGATTTTGATGAAACGCGGAAACTTAAAGAGGGAATTATTATTGATTCTGCTTGGTATTACAGTACTAGTTTGTGTGTGGGGGCCGAATCTGTGAGCCAAATATATCTTTCAACTTATTCCAAATTGATTGCTGTGAGTGATAAAATTGATTTTCAAAATGTGGGAAATTTACCGGAGGTTATTGATGTCTCTCTGTGTTGCGAAGTAACGTTCAGAAATTGTAATTTTATGGAGTGTCGGGAATTGAAACTGGGGGAGATGTTATAGGAAACTTTGATTTGTCTTATTCTCTGCCTAGAAATTTGGATTTTACTAAATTTTCTGAATTTAAGATGTTTCATTTTAAATTTGAGAATTTTGATAAGGTACAATTCAGACAGGGGGCAAAAATATGTTTGGAACATGTTTCTGATTTTCCTAAATATTTTGATGTTTCAGAATGCGCTAAAGTCGATTTATCGTACTGTAATTTGCAAAATTATGACAGAATGAAATTTGCACCTCAGTCGGAGGTAAATTTAGAAGCTGCTTCACATTTGCATGGCGATTATGACTTTTCTCAATGCAAACAGGTGAATTTATCTTTTTGTGCTTTGGATAAACTTGAGGAACTCAAGTTTGCTCAGGGGGCTAAGGTTATGATTTGCCATGTGAAAAGATTGCCGAATAAGATGGATGTTTCTTGTTGTTCGAACATCAATTTAGACGCCTCTTGTTTGGAGCAGGTGGGACCGCTTACATTTGCGGAAAATGCTCATGTATCAATGGATATGGTTACTCATTTACATCCCGAAACTGATTTCTCTAAATGTCTGACGGTTAATTTGAATGACGCCGAATTTGGTGATTATGATAATCCTTTTCCTAAGGCTCTGCGTTTTAAAAGCGGAACAGATGTGAGTTTGAGAAATGCTGCTAATTTGCCTGAACATCTTAATGTTTCCTCTTGTCGTAGCATCAATTTGGCGTTGTGTGATTTGCATAATTTGCGTGAGTTGAGGTTTGGACTGGGTGCTGATGTTTCGTTGTGCAGAGCTGAAAATCTGCCGCCTATCGTTGATGTGGCAGGTTGTGAAAAGGTTGATTGTGAAAAGGCTGATTGGCATAGAACCGAACGTCTGATTTTTAGAAATAGAAAACAAATGGAGGAGTGTGCTTCCTTGACCTTGCCTGAAGATTGGAAAGGTCAAATCTTCTTTAAAGATGAAATGGTTGAGGGGCCTGATAAATATCAAGAGGAGCAAAATGTGAACTTGGCTCTTTTGAAGTTAAAAGGCGAGGGACGTTAAATCATAACTTTCTGATATCTCGCATGACTTGGCGGGATTATAAGATAAATCTTTGGCGGTTGAGCTAGGATAGCATTGTTTTTTCGTACACAGAAAAATCTGATTTTCTTATTGTCAAAAATTTATTTCTTGTATATTCTCCTCTTAGATTGATAAATATTATGTCTCCTTAATTTATTATGTATGAAAGAGTATGTTATTTGGACAGGAAGAGAACGCCTTTCTATTAAAATTCATGTACGCGGACGAGGTTTTAGTTTTTTGCAAAAAGAGGTGGTCTATCAGCAGAAAACCTGTTTGATGACTTCTTGGCGTGTGGGTGAAAATGATGGCGTGGTTATTTATACGCATATCGCTGGTTGTTGGAGTGTTGTAGATGGCGGTTTGTGGTGTCGTGTTTATCATTTTATGCCTGAAGTTAATGTGAATAGTCAGATTGGCGTTATGGTTTATTTTTAATTCCTACTTTTAAAAGGCGCTTTTTAGCGTCTTTTTATTTGCGCAAAATAGAGGCGTGAATAGAATTGCCACGGATGCTTGGGGATAATGCGCTTTTTTGGTGATTTTTTATTTATTTTTCCTAAAATCTTCTTGATGTTGGTTGAAAAACAGGATTGTTGGTATGTTGCAGAAAATCATTATTGTTGTAACGGTCTTGCTGGCTTTGTGGTTTAATATGGCGCAGATTAATGCGCAAGAGTTAAGTACAAATCCGTGGCTTGAAGCTAATGATGAAGAAGCTGTGGAGGCTGTTTATCAGAAGGAACAGAAACGTTCGCGTCGCCAATCTACACTTCAATATCAGACCGAGGAGACAACGACAATCGACCGTACTCACGCATATATTCAACCTGAAGAAAATGAAGAAGATGAGGGATTTTTTGATTCTGTTAAAAATTTGGTGAGTGGTGGAAATGACCAAGAACAGCCTCTTGTTCCTAATACGAAAGCTAATCGTCAAGCTATTGCCAGACAAAAGCAACAACAGCAACAGACTAATTCCAGTTCTATGTTTGACTTAAATGGATTACAAAATAGTTTGAAATTGCCTCAGCTACCGAGTGCTACGGGGCTTATTCAAAAGTTTGAACGTGCAACAGGTGTTAATTTTAAAAGTATGGGTAAATATTTGCAATAGATTTGCTTACGGTGCCTTGACAAAGTTTGTTCTTTGATTTATGAGGAAAAAAGTTTTTGTAGATCTGAGGGTATGTTTTGTTTTTAGGAGTTTGAGCAGTGACTGAAAATTTGGCACCGGTTGTGATTTTGGTTAAACCGCAGTTAGCCGAGAATATCGGTATGGCTGCAAGAGCGATGAAAAATTGCGCACTTAAAGAATTGCGTATCGTGCAACCCGAACAATCGACCACTTCTGATATTGCATTACGCGCTTCTTCTAACTCCGAAGAAGTGTTGTTTAATGCGAAAATTTATGCTACAACACAAGAGGCGTTGGCGGATCTCACGATGGTTTATGCTGCTACTGCTCGGCCACGTCATCAGGTAAAAGAGGTGTTTACGGCGGAATATGCCGCTCAGCATTTGCCTCAAGATGCCAAAGTCGGCTTTATGTTTGGCTGTGAACGCACGGGGCTGGAAAATGAAGATATTTCTTTGGCCGATGCAATTATTGAAGTGCCGCTTAATCCGGAACATTGTTCGCTAAACCTTGCACAAGCGGTGCTTGTTATTGGCTATGAATATTATAAAACAACGATTTCTCCTGAGGGACGCCGCTTTATTACCAACGGAGGTCTTGTCGCCGATAAAGAAAAGTTGTTTAAGTTTATTGAAAATCTAAACGGACGAATTAAGCAAAGTCCACGACTTAAAGATGAAGAACATACCAAGAGTTTGCTCCGCAACATCAGCAATATTTTTACACGAGCGCAAATTACCGAGCAAGAATTGAACTCGCTTTATGGGATTGTCAATATCTTAAGTGATGGAAAATAACTATTCTCTATCTTGTTGATAAAAGGCTTTTTTAGGAGCTGAGTTGGTGCGCCTTTTTTGTGTGCTTTGTTTTTTTATCGTATATTAAAAGCGTCGCTCTATCGTTTCACCGATGTTGTCACATCCAAAATGAGATTCAGCAATGACGAAAAGCAACATAATCAGCAATAATCCGGCTAAGATGATTATAATCAATTTGTGCAGTATTTGCATTAAACGAGAACTTTTTACTTCTGATTTTGAATTGCTTGGTGGAATGTTCTGGCTGACTTGCTTTTTATTTACCGAAGCGGGGAGGGAGGAATTGTTTGCATCCTCTTTAGGTTCGGTTAGTGGAAGTTTTTCCATCGATTTAAATGTCATGCTTTTTTGTTTTATGTAGCTTAGTGCAAATAGTGAGCATAGATTTAGAAGGCAATAGGTATAGTACACGATGACGGATAACTGCAAGATGTTGCTCATGACAATTAGAGGTGTTGTATTATATTTAGATGTTATATTTAAGGCGTAGTTTTGTATGCGTTCAAATAAGGGGTAATATATACAAGATAAAATTAATGACGATAAAATCAAAGGCCGGTACATTTGGTATTCTTCTTGGCTGGGGGTATGCTTTTTGAACGCGGTTTTGATTATATTTATTAAGCTGGCTTGGCTCTTATTGGCACTATTTATAATTGTCGGCAATATTATCATGGTTAAGATGAGGACGAAAATGCTCAGAAAGACAATGGCGTCATGAGCAGAGGCTTTGCTGTAGGGAAAGGTTGAACTGAAAACAGATACATACGGTAAAAATGTAAGATACTCTATGAAGCCTAAATATATGATGCTTAGTGAGTTTCTTAAACTTATGTATAAAAAGTAGGCGAGGAGTAGGAGGATAGTGGCTATGGTGCAAGTGTTGATATTTACTATTTCCCACTTAAATGCCCAGCCGATGTACCACAACTTTATCAAAACAAACGTGGTTACCAAGTTAAGTATAAAATCATTGTTTTGTTTGTTCGTTTCTGATAATTTTTTATTCATGGCCGTTTTCTCAATTTAAAAGTTGTATGTGTTTATGGCGCGAAATCCTACATTAAGCCATCGACGGTATGATAAAAGTCTGAGAGTATCATAAAATTAGTCGGTAAGAGCATAAACGTTATTAAGATGTAAACAATAATCCAGAACCAACTCAACGGACTCTTTAGGGTTTTGGTTTCCTCAGGTGTTGATGTGGAAGTTTCCTCTGGTTTCATCTGCTTATTCGTCTTTTTTATGCGAAAGAGAGCGAGATGTGCGCATAGGGTAATTATGCAGAAAATCAAATAGATTGGCCAGTATGAGATTAGAAACATATATAAAGGATTGATAATTGTGCGGCCAACCGGCAAAATTTCAAAAAAATGGGATAAGGAAAGAGGTGTTAACGGTATTGAGATTAAGATGAGGGTGGTATAATAGACAACTAGCGAGTGAAACTTTTTGTATTTATCGGCACTGGTGGGTTGGTGTTTTAAGGCAGTTTTGAAAAGGCTTGTCAGAGTGGTGTTATTTAGGTATGCTTTCCCGTTGATTATCGGAAACATTAAGAGTGCTATGTTTTGCATATACCAACGACCTATATTTGCAAAATAGACGCATGGATAATATATCCAAGGGTACTTTTTAAGCCAGATGGCTATCGATACTACGGAGATGATTAAAGAAATGGTAAAAAGCAAATCTAGGGTAAAGCTATAATCTTCAAAAGGGGGGCGTGGTTTTAGTTTGTAAAATATTGCGGTGATAATGGGGAAAATTATTCTGTGGTATTTTTTGATTGTATCAAATATTTTTTTTAACATAGCCGTATCCTTTCTTTGACCGATATGGGGAGCGTAGGATGAAGCTCACTTAGAGTCAACCTTGCAGATGTTCTTCTCCACAGTCAAAAAATAAGGATGTTCAGATATTTATTGGGGGGTTTGTTTGCTCAATAAGGCTATTTGCTTCTCTAAAGCACTGATGCGTTCTTCGTACTCGGCTATCTTCTTTTCATACGGATCTTCGCTCTTGGCATCTATACCATACGGCATGAATGCTTTGCTTTTGGATTTTTCTACCGGAAGAGCCGCCGTGCCGATGACGGTGGTGTTTTCCGCAACATCTTTTACCACTGTCGCATTGGCGCCGATTTTTGCATTTTTCCCTATGGTTATCGGACCTAAAACCAATGCGCCGGCGCCGATAACCACATTATCTTCCACAGTCGGGTGGCGTTTGCCTTTCTTCCCGCCATAAGATTTGGTGCCGCCTAAAGTTACGCCGTGGTACATCGTCACATTATCCCCGATTATTGAGGTTTCGCCTATGACGACTCCCATACCGTGGTCAATAAAAAAGTTTTTGCCGATTTTAGCTCCGGGGTGTATCTCAACACCCGTCAGCCAGCGTCCAAACAGTGAAACTAATCTTGCCGGTAATCGCCAGCCTTTTTCCCACATATAGTGCGAAAGTCTATAAAATAAGATGCCATGGTACCCAGAGGAGCATAAAAAAGCTTCTAATCTGCCACTTGTTGCCGGATCTTTGCTGGTTATCGTGTCTAGGTCTTGCAGAATCTGCTTGAAATTTGATTTCATTTCTGATATAACTCCTCTTCGTGTTAAT
>CALXTN010000020.1 GCA_944391405.1 uncultured Alphaproteobacteria bacterium
ACAGATGCTCTCAACTATATCTACAATAAAGGTTTGGTGGTTAAAAAATCTTATGAGGGGCTGTATTGCGAGGGATGTGAACAATTCAAAAAGCCTTCTGATTTGGATGAAAGAGGTTTTTGCCCAGATCACCAAAAAGCACCGAAACTTATTACCGAAGAAAACTACTTCTTTCCACTTGAGCAAGACAGACAATGGTTAATCGACTATATCAACACGCATCCGGATTGGATTAAACCGAAACGTTTTGCCAAGGAAGTTTTGGGGATGCTCGCTGAGCCTTTGGATGATTTGTGTATCTCTCGTCCGAAAAGCCGTGTTTGGCTTGGCGTTGAATTGCCGTTTGATAAAGATTTTGTAACCTATATTTGGTTTGATGCGCTGATTAACTATATTTCCAGCCTCGGTTGGTCTTCTGATGACAGCAAAAACGCTCAGTTCAAAGAAACTTGGGCGCACTCCACTCACTTGCTCGCTAAAGATATTTTAAAAACACACGCTGTTTATTGGCCGATTATGCTTAAAGCACTGGGAATTCAACCTCCGGAGCACTTGATTGTTCATGGATATTGGCTCGGCGAGGGCGGTATTAAGATGTCCAAATCTCTCGGTAATGTGGTTGACCCGTATGAAGTGATGGATATTATGGGCATTGAACCGTTGCGTTTTTATCTTTGCAACGCAATGTCTTTGACCGGTGACTCTCAAATCTCGATTGATTTGTTGAAACAAGGCTATAAACAGTTAGCAAATAATATCGGTAACTTGCAGATGCGCGTCTTGAAAATGATTGCGAAAAATCTTAACGGCAAAGTACCTTCCAATGCGCATTTGTTACCGGAAGATAAGGCGTTGCTTGAAAATATTTCTTCAACATTTGATCGCTTGTATAAATATGGCGAAATTTCTTTGGAATTGGCGTCTGAATTGAGTGCGGAAATTATTAAAGCCGGTGATGCGGTTAATGCTTATTTCGCCTCCAATGAGCCTTGGGTTTTGGCTAAAGACGAAACTAAGAAAGATCGCTATGATGCTGTTATTTATACCACACTTGACGCATTGCGTTTGATTGCGACGGCGGTTTATCCGTTTATGCCGGAAACATCGGTTAAAATTCTCAACTCTTTGGGTATTCAAGATAAACCGATGGCGGACTTTACACCGATGAAGTTGCAACCCGGCACACAGACGGTTGTCGGCGAACCTTTGTTCCCATATTTGGGCTAAGCGCACTTCCACCATTGGGGGAGAGCCTTTGTTTTCATATTTGGGATAGGTGGCATTCGCATCTTGCGATAGAGCGATTTTGGCTTAATGAAAGCGGTGCTTCAGATGATGTGGCACCGCTTTTTTTGTTTGACTTTAGTGATTTGTTTATGTACCCTTTTTAATGCTATTTGCGTTTTCTTGGTCGGGGCGCTCCCAGCGTATGTTCAAGACGTATGTCTAAAGGTTGGGAGAGCATTTCTTTGGATATGTTTCGCAAATACCCTGACCGCCTATTATTTCTTATTACTTTAGTTGTGATAGAGATGCAGATGTCTTAATCCTAAATATCAAGGAGCTATTTTTTAGTTTATTCTTCGCAGGCGGTGGAGATGGTGGCGGCGACGGCGGTGTTCGTGAATTTGTGCAGCGTTATCGCTCGGGCTTGTTCGGCTCGTTTTTGACGTTCTTCTTCATGGCTTAAGTAATAGTCCAACAACTCTTTTAGCTCTTCTTTGTTCTTATACATCGGTATCGTATCGCCGTATTCGGCTTCTATCTCCGGCATATAATCCGATATAACCATTGCGCCGGCGGCTGTGGCGTCGTATATCCGATTGTTGATGAAGCCAAATTCTTTCATGTCCGGACGGTGGTCGTTTAAGACAATCTTTGCCGAGGCATAATAACGGTTCAAATCTGTGTTGGCAATGTATTGCCCTTTATACATGCTATCCGGCACTACGCCTTGCCAATTATATCCATATACCGCCACGTCAAAACCCGCTTCCAGTGCATAGCGTAGGCTGGTGCGGTCGTGCCAATTTGAACCGACGAACAAAATATCCGTTGCCACGCTTTCGTCCTTTTCGGGATAAAATTTAGAGGTGTTTGTAAACTGTGGTGTATATATCGCTTTAATTCCGTTTTGGTTTAATTTTTCTGCATAACTCTTTGATGCAACCGCCAAAACGTCATAATTTTGCCAATCATCATCAAGGTTGGTATTTTCCGGCGGAAGCGGGCGGGCATTTAACTGCGCTTTACTTAATTTGTTTTTTGAGTCTTGGTGGAATACCATCGGATAATAGACATACAGCACGTTACAACCTTTAGGGAACGGTGGTGTGAATTTGGTATAGCCTCGCATATAGACGTTGATTTTGGGTTCGGGTGTATGCTTTGTTTGATATTCGCCTCGATAGTCTACTGTTGCACTTAGTCCGTTATTCCGAAAACCTTCGGCAAAGTCCTCCCCAATCCAATAATCGCCGATGTTGGTTTCGCCTCGGTTGGTGGTGGATTTGATGACAACATCCGCTGGCTCAGTATTTTGCTCGGCACTTAAACATGGAGCATTTATCGCATCTAACAGTGAAAGAGTGAGAATTGTGGTTGTCAATAAACGGCGGTACATGTCTGGTTCCTTAAAATGGTTGCGGTTGGCTCTTGTTCCTTAAAACAGAGAATTCTTTTTGATGTCTTGGGTGAGTTTGACTTTCAAATCTTCGGCACGCAATTTTATGTCTGAACGTAATGGTTGCTTTAAGGCTTTGGTTAGTTGGCGACGGGCAATTGCATTTTCTCCGATAGAGGCGTTATATTCGGCCGCATAGTAATCGGCAATCGCAATTTCGCCCAATTCCGCATATATTTTGCCTAAAAACAAATAAGCAGAAGGCCAGTTACGGTTGCGGTTGGCTTGTTCCAACATCGGAATTAAACTCTGTAAATCTTTGCGGGATGCTGGCGTGGCGAGCATCGCTTCCGCATATGCTAACTTAAATTGTTCTGACGATGGTTTTAATTCCAACGCACGGCGATAATCTTTCACTGCATCTTTGGCTTGACCGTTTTCAAAATAAGTCTGTGCCCGCAGTTCCCAAAAGTATGGATTGTTCGGTTCGGTTTGCAATAGCTTGTTCGAATATTTCAGCGACGCATTTAAATTCTTTTGGCGCATATAATAAACCGCATGCGCAATGTCGCCCGATGTACTGGTATCTTCCAGAGGATATTTGCGTATTACTTCCGGAAGCGGCGCTAAATATGCGTATAACTTCGCTTGTATTCGCTTTAAGCGCGCGTCCATCTCGGCTTCGCTTCTTATCCCTCGTTCTTGTTTGAGCTTGTCATCAAAAAATGTAACACGTTCGGTGGTTACCGGGTGGGTGCGGAAATAGGGACTTTCCTCTATTCCTTGCAGGCGGTTGGTGGATTGTATCTTTTTCATAAAATCTTTTAACCCTTGTACGGATTTGCGATTTTTATGCAACAGCGTTACGGCGGTTTCATCGGCGGCCCGTTCTTCGCTCATTTGGTAGGCGGTCATCGCATTTATCGCTGAGCTTTGCGTTCCTAACACAACGGCAATCGCCGCATCGCCTCGGCCACTCGCAGCGGCGGCTCCGGCGGCGGCCAACAGCGAGGCTAGGGTTGCCTTTTGTAAATCTTGCATCTTTATCTTTAAGCGCAAAATGTGTCCGCCCAAAATGTGTCCGGTTTCGTGTGCCAACACACCTTCTATCTCGTTGGTGTTTTTGGCTCTTAACAGAGTTCCGGTATGTACAAACATATGATTTTGGTCGCCGACAAAGGCGTTTAGGCTGTTATCTTTCACAATATGCACATAATCGCGATTTAAGGGGAGGTCGGCGGTTTTAAATATCGGCGTTAATAAGTCATATAGCCAGCTTTCGGTTTCTTCATCCGATATTAGGCTAATCGCGTGTGCCGGTATGGATAAACTCAAAAATACAAGGCTCAAGCATAGGGTGCGTATAAAAGTATGCTTCAGATGTGTGATTTTTCTGCCTTGTTCGGATTTGGTGAATTGTAAAAATCGCATTTGCTTTTTCTCCCCAATCATTATTGCTTTTCAGCCTAGTATATAGTTTCGGTTTAGTCAAACATTAAGGTTAAGATTTGCGCTTGTTTCTAGTGGACGAAAATGTTGACAAATATGTTTTTTCGTTTATAGTGGTGGCAGTAAAATTTATTATTCTAACTTAAAAAATTTATTTTTATGGATACATTAAAACAAAAATTAAACGATATCGGGTCATGCATCGGGTATCCTTTCTACTTTTTTGAAGACGGCTCTTACTCAAAGGCTATTGTCAATGGTAAGATGAACGCTATTATGGTTGTGAAAAAGCCGTTTGCAGATGTTTCCGGTGACTGTTTTCTTGCAGGAACTGAAGCAAATAAGGTGGCTCAAGAAACAGATGTTTTTGTTCAGACGACGATTGATAATAAAGAAATTCAAGTGCTGCAATCAAAAGAAGAAGAAGAACGTGCTAAAAAAATTCGTGAAATCTCTTTTCAGGTAGCTTCGGGAGAATGTGTTTCTGATGAAGATTTTGCTTTTTTGATACAATTTGGCGATGTCAAAATGGTTAAAAAATTCATTGATAACTGTTGGAAAAAATTGTATTGGCATGACGGAGCATTCGCAGGGTATACTACGGATATTATAGGCGCGTATTCTTTGTCGCTTGAGGCTTTGATTGTTGCAGGTTATACCGATATTTTTGTAGACTTTTTTGGTAATGCAAGAAATTGTTTTGTTTGTTGGGGGAGTAAGTTGATTATTCCTTTGTACAAAAAGGGGAAACCTGAACTTATTAAATATGTTTGGGATTCTTCTGAAATTAGTTCTTGTGGTGATGTTCTGGTATATAGAGGCGATAGAGCTCTTTATCAGGCGTATCGGAAATATCGTCAAGGAAAATATTCTTTTGATGAAGTGGAGGCCTTGTTGGATTTAGATAGTACTGATATGTTGGCTATTTTCTTGAAGAGTGTTTCTCGTGATGATGTGAAGGTTTTGAATGCTGTTGTAAAAGACGGTAGTTTTCAAATGGTTAAAACATTGCTTCAGTGTTGGGGATTGTCTGATATATTGCGTGATTTACTGATGTATGCGGAAAGAAAAGAACTTCGTTCTATCGTTGGGGCGGCTTAAGTTATCGTTTAATCTGATTAAAAAATACCCGCTCTCTTTGTTGAGAACGGGTGTTTTTTTTGTATTGCTTTTTGATTTTTATTAGCCTAACAGCTTTTTCCACCAGGCCTTTTTCTCTGGTTTGGGAGCTTCGACAGACGCTTCAGGCACCTCGCTTTCTACATCGTCATCACTTTCATCGTAGACATCGTTGTCGCGATTGTAACGGTTGCGTCCACGATTGTTGCGACGGCCTCTTCTTCTTCTGTCGTTGCGATTGCGACGGTTGTTGCGACGGTTTTCAGTAGCGGAACTGTTGTTCTCGTTTACGCTATCCTCGTTACTCTCATCTTCTTCTTCAACATCGTCGTAGTCTTCCGTCCCTTGTGCATAGGCGGTGGTGGCTGCTGCTTCAGCTTTTGGTTTTTGAATACGGCTCTTGTCTATTTTATAATCGCTGATGTTTTTGATGGAACTATCGGCGGATATAATGATTTCAAGCTCGTATTTTTCTTCCAAATCCGCTAATTGGCGACGCTTGTGATTTAAGATATAAACGGCAGTGTCTTGTGGCAGGCGAACTTCTAAGTGATTGTTCGTGCCTTTAATGCCTTCTTCTTCTATTGCTCTTAATACCAACATCGCACTTGATTCAGTCGTGCGCAAAACGCCTTGGCCTCGGCAATATGGACAGGTTACATAATTACTCTCTATAAATGATGAGTGCATCCGTTGACGAGAAATCTCTAACAACCCAAACATACTCATCTTTGCAATTTGTACTCTCGCTCTATCCGGCTTCATTGCTTCTTTCATGCGTTTTTCTACGGCGTGATTATTTGCCGGTTCTTCCATGTCTATGAAGTCTACCACTACCAAACCAGCCAAGTTTCTCATGCGCAGTTGTTTGGCAATCTCATCGGCGGCTTCTAGGTTCGTTTTTAACGCCGTTTCTTCAATATCCATTTCATGCGTCGCACGTCCAGAGTTTACGTCAATGGAAACCAAGGCTTCGGTTGGGTTGATGACCAAATATCCTCCTGAGGCCAACTGAACCACCGGATTGTGCAATTTATCCAACTCTTTTTCTACTTGATATTGTTGGAATACCGGAATTTCTCCTTGCTTGCGGCATTTAATTTTGCGCCCCATGTTCGGGGATAAAATCTTGCTGAACTCTTTGGCCGTCTTATAAGCGGTGTCGCCGTCAATGATTACTTCATCAATGTCTTTGGTGTACATGTCACGAAGCGCACGTTTAATCAAATTGCCTTCTTCATATATCAAAGCAGGTGCTTGTGTGCTTAACGCAGAGTGACGGATGTGATTCCAAGTGCGGATGAGGTAATTGTAATCTCTTACAATATCGCTCTTTTGCTTGTCTTCACCAGCAGTACGGATAATCAAAGACATGTCGTCGTTTAAAGGTAGTTCTTTCATGATATCCTTCAAACGCTTGCGATCGTTGGCGGAAGTTATTTTGCGAGATACACCGCCGGATTTTATGCGGTTGGGCATCAAGACGCAATAACGGCCGGCTAATGATAAATAGGTCGTGCATGCAGCTCCCTTATTGCCTCGCTCTTCTTTTACGATTTGGATTAAGAGGGTTTGACCTTCTTTAATCACATCTTGAATGGTGGAACGATGATACAATTTACGCGCATATATCAATTTGCGTTGAATTTCAAGATAATGCTCCAAATCTGCTTCATCATCGCTGTCAAAATCTTTGTTGCCGTCATCGTCATAATCGTCGTCATCATCTTCGGAAGAACGAGGTTTGTGGTTTTCGTTGGAAACGACGGTGTTTTCGTTGTCCATCTCTTCTTCATCTTCGTCATCATCTTCTTCGTCAGAGATGTCTTCGGCAATCATTTCGTCTTTGGCAAGACCAGCGCTTTCCGCAGAAACTTTGTAACCGCCTTTGTTGTTTTTGCCATTGGAGCGACGACCGAGAAAACGACTGCGACGACGTGGGCGACGTTCGGATTTTTCTTCTGTCGGTTCTTCTGTGTTTTCGGAAACTTCTTCGGTTTCTTCGCTTACAGTTTCTTCTGAGCTTGTGGCAACTTCTTCGTTAGTTTCGGAAGTTGTATCCGAGGTGCTCTCGTTTGCCGGTGTTTCTTCATGGTGGCAGCATTCGCAATGACATTCTTCATCGCAAGTGCAAATGCCATTTTCCGCACAATGACATTGTCCGTCTTCTTGACGGCAGACGCAAGATTCAGAGCATCCGCAACCATCTAAATTTTTTTCTTCAGAGGTGGCAGTTTCTTCTGCCGAAGTTTCTTCAGCGGAAATTTCTTCAGCGGAAATTTCATCGTGAGTTTCGGTTGTTTCGGCAACAGTTTCTGTTGTGCTTTCGGTAACTTCCTCACGGATGGTTTCGTCGGCAACTTCTGCGCTTATTTCTGTTGCAGGAGTTGAGTTTTCGTCAGCATTTTCGCTTGGTTCAGCTGTTTCTACGTTTTCTGTTTCAGCATTTTCCGCAGCGGCAGCGGCGGCTTCTGCTTCAGCTAATTTGCGTGCTTCGTATTCGGCGCGTTTTTGTTCACGCTCCAAACGGCGACGTTCTTGTTCAGCTTTGCGTTCTGCTTGGTATTGACGCTTTTTCTCAATAATCTCATCCACTTCTTTTTCAACTTCTGCTTTGATTTCATCAGAGATGTTGTAATAGTCCGGATGAATTTCGCCAAAGGCCAAAAAACCATGGCGGTTGCCGCCGTAATCTACAAATGCGGCTTGCAGCGATGGTTCTATTCTGACGACTTTGGCGGTGAAAATATTGCCCTTGATTTGTTTTCTCAGGCTTGATTCAAATTCTACATCCTCAACCTTGTTCCCGTCTACAATGACAACGCGGGTTTCTTCCGGTTGAGTGTCATCAATCAACATTTTTTTCATAACAGCATATTTCCTAACTAATAATTATCGTCCCGCTTTGTTCGGACGATATGTGTCTTCTTCTATTGGGTTTGCGAATCTCACAGCTTCCGTTAAGTTCTTGTTTTTGATTGGGGGACGCGTGGTTTCGCTGATATGTTTTGCCGCTTTTATCCGAACATCCGTCGTCAAGGCAGGGCGCTAAAACTCTAAGCTATCATTTAAACCGCCGTTGCTTGAGGGCAAAATCCATATCTCGCTCTCTTATAATGGCTATTTTTGTTATTGGCAAGTGGAATTTTTATAGATTGTGATTTTTTTGGAATGTGTATTGTATCATTTATTTTTAGCGGTGCTTATGGATTTATTTTGATAAATTATTGAAAAAGCCTTGACATCTGTCAGAGGATGAGATAAATTTTTGCATAATGGGAATTGTGGGCGTATGGGTTTGCAATTTCTGTTTTTTAAAAGCCTAAGGCGTGATGACCTTCGGGCTTTTTTTATGCACGGAAAGCCGGAAAGATAATATCAACGGGCTTTTTTTGTTTGTGTCGATTGCCTGTCTGATAGAAACAGCGGGCTTTTTTTATGCTTTGTTTTGGTAATGTATCTTTTTTATGACGGAGAAACAAAGTTTTTTATGAACTGTCTGGGGTGTTTGCAACATCCTTTTTCTATACTTTTTTGAGGGCGTTTTCTGAACGTCCTTTTTTTTATGGGTATTATTTTTTGAGGAGATTTTTTTGATGTATGATTTGAGTAAATGGTGTGAACGTTTAATTCAACACGAAGGTTTGAGTTTGATGCCGTATCGGTGCAGTGAGGGAAAATTAACCATCGGGGTGGGGCGGAATTTGGAGGATAATCCGCCAACCTACGAAGAACTGCGCGCTTTGGGCGATTATATGCACGGTATTACCGAAAATGCTGCCAAAATGTTGTTGCGTAACGATATTACACGTACTTATGCGGCGTTAAAACATTTGGTTAAAGGATTTGAGGATTTAGATGATGAAAGACAATATGCGTTGCTTGATATGTGTTTTCAATTAGGTGTGGCGGGTTTTAAAAAATTTAAGCGGTTGCGTAAAGCTGTTGCCAATAAAGATTTTAACAAGGTGGCAGCGGAGTGTCTTAATTCCAAATATGCCGAACAAACACCTCAACGCGCACGACGTATCGCTCATTTGCTTAAAACAGGCGAATGGCGTATGTAGACTTTATCGGCGAAAATGTATAGCAATTTTATAGATTTTATTAAAGCCGTTACGCATAATGGCGGCGGCTTTTTGCTAAATTACATACTTTTTTGTTAAAGATTTTTCGGTTTGGTATTTATTTTTTAATAACTTATGTTTATATTCAGTCCCGTAGGTTTTTTATTTTGGGAGATAATTGATGATTTTCGGGCTGTCTAAAGCCGTTATCGCCAGCTTAATCTTAATTTTAAGCTATGCCGTGTTGTTTTCGGAAAAACTTAATCGCGCCGTGGCGGTTATGCTCGGGGCGGCGGCAATGGTGCTGCTGGGCGTTTTAAGTTATGACCAAGCCTTGCAGGGTATCGACTTTAATACGATTGCTCTGCTTATCGGTATGATGATTATGGTCGGTATTATGGAAAAATCCGGCGCGTTTCAATATGCCGCGGTAATGTCCGCAAAATTGGTTAAAGCTAATCCTCGTGGTATTTTGGCGGTGCTTGCTTTGGTGACTGCAGTGTTGTCCGCTTTTTTAGATAACGTGACTACCGTTCTCTTAATCGTGCCTGTAACCATAGAAATTACCCGAAAACTTAAATTGGAGCCGTATCCTTTTCTTTTAATTGAAATTTTTGCTTCCAATATCGGGGGAACCGCTACGCTTATCGGTGATCCGCCAAACATTCTTATCGGGGGGGCTATCGGACTTTCTTTTACTGATTTCTTGAAAGAACTTTCGCTCTTGGTGCTTATCAATCTGGTTGTGCTTATTGCGATTTTTGACTTCTTATGTGGGCGGAAAATGTCCGCAACGCTTGCCGCTCGTAAAGAAGTGATGGAAATTAATGAAAAAGATACGATTACCAATTTGCCGTTGCTTATTAAATCTTCCATCGTTTTAGGTTTAGTTATTGTTGGTTTTATTTTGGGCGAACATCTTCATATCGCTAACGGCACTATCGCTCTATTCGGCGCGGCGCTTTTGTTATTGCTCTATACTATAGGATTGCCTCATCAGGAACGCGATAAAAAAGTGGAAGATGCATTTTCGCTCGTGGATTGGACGACTATCTTTTTCTTTACCGGTTTGTTTGCTCTCGTCTATGGGTTGGAAGTTACCGGTGTGTTAGAAGCTCTTGGACATCAGGCTTTACTCTTGGTTGACGGCAGTATTCAAAAGGCAACCTTCCTTATCTTGTGGGCGTCGGCTCTGCTTTCAGCGGCGATTGACAATATTCCGTTTGTCGCCACTATGATACCGCTGCTTAAAACCATGGAAGAGGCCTTGGGTGGTAGAGAGGCAATGATGCCGGTGTGGTGGGCACTCTCTGTTGGTTCGTGCTTTGGTGGTAATGGCTCGTTGATTGCCGCTTCCGCTAACGTGATTGTTGCTGGTATTGCCGCGCGTGAAGGACATCCGCTCAATTTCTTGAAGTTCTTGTTGTGGTCGCTGCCGGTGATGATTTTATCTATTACAATTGCTTCCGTTTATTTCTATGTGGTTCACTTTATGTAGAGGTTTCTTTTTATGCAGACATCGGACTTGATTTTTGGTTTTTCTCATCAAACTATCGCTCTTATTGCGATGGGGGTTTGCTATCTGCTGTTGTTTACAGAGAAAATTAACCGCGCGGTTATTACGCTGTTGATTGCGTCTCTTTTGGTGCTGATTGGCGCTATCTCTCAAACTAACGCTATTCATGCAATTGATTTTAACACCATCTCGTTGCTGGTGGGAATGATGATTATTATTAATGTGGCCGAGAGAACGGGGATGTTTCAGTTTGTCGCTATTTGGGGGGCTAAAAAAGTACGCGCGCATCCGCTCGGTATACTTATCGTATTGGGCTTTGTAACGGCAGTTTTTTCGGCATTTCTTGATAATGTTACCACGGTGCTCTTGATTGTGCCGGTTACAATGCAAATTACACGAAAACTTGAGGTTAATCCGTATCCGTATTTGTTGATGAATATTTTTGCCTCCAATATCGGGGGAACCGCTACGCTTATCGGTGATCCGCCTAATATTCTTATCGGTTCGGCGTTGGAACTTTCGTTTACGGACTTTTTGTTTCACTTAACGCCGATTGTGTTGGTGATTATGGCGGCGGTTATTGCGATGTTTGTGTATTTTTGGAAAGACAGTCTTAAAGCTTCGCTCAAAAATCGCGCGCTCGTGATGAATATTAATGAATATGACGCCCTTACCGATATTAAACTGCTGAAAAAGGCGTTGTGGGTTTTGGGGATGGTCATTGCCGCATTTATGGTGGCGCATGATATCGGATTTGAAAACGGATTTATCGCTCTGAGTGGGGCGGCCGTAATGCTCCTTTTGTATACGTTTGAGCTCTCTCATGAGCAAAGTGACGAAAAGGTGGAGGATATCTTAAACCATGTGGACTGGACGACTGTGTTCTTTTTTGTGGGGCTGTTTGTGATTGTAGGGGCTCTTGAAGAAAGCGGGTTCTTGCAGAAAATGGGCGACTATTTTGTGGGAGTTACCGGCGGTGATATCTTTAAGAGTGTGTATGTGATTTTAGGGGTATCCGCATTTTTCTCCGCTGTGGTGGATAATATTCCGTTTGTGGCTACGATGATACCGACATTACAAGCTATGGAAGAAGCATTGGGGGGAAGAGAAGCGATGATGCCCGTTTGGTGGGCGCTTTCTCTGGGGGCTTGTTTGGGCGGTAATGGTACACTTATCGGTGCTTCGGCTAACGTGATTGTGGCCGGTATTGCTGCTCGTGAAGGGCAACCGCTTAGCTTTATGCGCTTTCTTATCTGGTCTATTCCGGTGATGATTATTAGCGTTTTGCTGGCCGGTATTTTCTTATATATTGAATATTTTATTTAAGACTTTTCTTAAGCGAAGTTTGGTGCGGAGATGCTTTTTTCTCCGCTTTTTTGTTTGGCTTGACAGAGGGGGATTTTTGAAGTATAATTCTTTTAATGTTATATTATTTTCTGCCGAGGGAGTGTTATTATGGCTAAGGATATTAAAAAGGATTTGGCGCAGGCTCGTGTTGATGCCGATAATAAAATGCGCACTATCGATTTTCAGGTTGATACGCTTGATACACAAACTTCGACCGGTGGTTATTTTATGCCGTCTAAAGGAACTTTAACACTTAATTATCAGGAAGGTAATGCTTCTTTTAATGATTGGAGCCAAAGTCCTTCTGTCTTAATTCATGAACAAAAGCATCGCGATAACTATGGTCGGGGAATTTATGAATACGCACTCTCTCCCGAACAGGCTTATAAAGTTAATATGCATGACGAAATTTCGGCTAATGTGGCCTCTTTAATTTATTTGCGTGATCAATATCTGAAAACCGGTGATATTTCTGTGTTTGAAAATGAAGGTACTCGTTTCGCTTTTTATACCGACGCGCTTAAAAATGGTGAGATAAATCCCTTTAGCTCTAAACAAGAAGATTTTGATAAGGAAATGTCTTTGATTGCTAACGGTACACGCAATATGTGGCAAGATCTTTTTGCTCAGACCGATGACTATATTGATGCCGGAGTGGGAAGAGCTCGCTCTTATGGCGAAACAGACGGAAAACACGCAGCTTTTTATGATGAAAATTATGAAAGAGCTCAAAAAATTATGTATGATATCGGTGGAATTGATTTTACAAAGTATATGGATAAAGATGTGCAAATTCCAGAAACCGGAAAACGACAAATATGTAGTGGGGAACAGTTGGCTGAGGCGTTTGAATTGCCTAAGTACGATGGGAAAATGAGCTTGCTCCAATATCAAAATTTGTTGCAACACGCTTTGGTGGCAAAGGATAAAACCATTGGTTTGAAATCTAAAGAGTTGTTGTCGTTTGATGATAATAATACTGTCGGACAATGGAATACCGAAATGGCGGCGTATGTTTATTTGACCGATAAAAAATTAACGGATTATCAGCAGGAGGAATATAATAATGCTCTTCAACGCGTGGCTACTGAAGATAAAGATTTAATTGATAGTTTGGTTAATAAAGTTGCTGAAGAATACGCTGATAGAGGCGAGAAGTTGCCCGAAGGTGATGATAAAGCCTATAATGCCGCTGTTGATAAAATTTATAGCGGGAATGTGAAGTTTAATCAAGATGATTTGAAATTTGAGGGCAAAGTTAATCTTCGAAAGGCGTTTAACCCAAATGATGATTTGCCTCTTAAAACATTGCCCGAAAAGGCTATGCAAAAAGAAAGAGAATTGGAAGATATGGGGATTTGGGGACGTGGACTCAAACAGTATGCAAACTTTTTTGGAGAAGATTATAACGGACGGATTAAAGAAGGGTTGCCTGCCGCTATCGGCTATCCTTTGGAGGCTCTTGGTGTCTGTGTTGGTGCACCCGTGGTGGCTGGTTGGAATAAATGTAAAGAATGGGGTGGGGCTGCCGTTGATACCGTTAAGGGATGGTTTAGCGATGAGAAAAAAAATGTAGTCGAAAATTCGCCTGTTCATCCCATTGATAAAGATAAACAACCGCAGTATAAAGAATGGAGCCCTAAACAACGTGTTTCCGATGTGCAAAAAACACAAATATTGGATCTAACTGCTGATGTTATTCAGAAACCTAGAGAAAGAGGGGTGCCTGATGAGTTTTTGGCGCGTAAAAAACGTGAGGGACTTAAAGCTGATATGCAAAAGGCTGCTCAAGATAAAGCTAAAATGATACAAGTTGTTGAGGGGATGAATCGTATTAATGGTAGTAAAAACGCTATGGATGTTGATGCTACGGTTGATACGCTTTACAGTAAATTTGGCGATAAGGCTTATGATTTGTTGAATAAGGCTGTTAATGAACCGTTTAATTTGGCGCAAGATATAGGTGATAATTCCATTAAAACTTCTCGTCAGGCGGTGATGGCTTTGTGTCATACTGACGATGTTCAAAAACAAGCTGTTCTTAATGCCGTGCTTAATGCAAAATCAAGGTAGGTCGTGCTATATTTAATGTTACCTTGTTGCTTGGAATTGGCGTTCTAATGATAAAAAAAAGCGTCGCAGTGCGGCGCTTTTGTTTTTTTGTGTTTGCGTTTTTTTAAGCAAAATATTCACGTAAATATGCCGGTAAATCCGCAGTGGCGATACGAATTTGTTGCATCGTGTCGCGGTCGCGCAATGTTACGGTTTCCGGTTGTTGCTCTATGGTTTCAAAATCTACGGTTAAGCAAAGCGGCGTACCGATTTCATCATGACGACGGTATGCTTTACCGATGTTGCCGGTGTTTTCCAAAGCAACACGGCCAATACCCAATTTCATCAACTGTTTTTTTAATTCATGACATTTGTTCATGATTTCCGCACTATTTTTCTTTAACGGAACAATCGCAATCTTGATTGGTGCCAAGTGCTTTTTCAGCTTCAAGACAATACGTGAGTTGCCTTCGCCTAAATCTTCTTCCGTGTATGCTTCGGTCAAAATAGCCAAAGTCGCACGGTCAACACCCATGGATGGTTCAATAACGAACGGCACATACAGCTTATTAGTTTCTTCATCACGAACGCACAATTTTGTGGTTGATTCTTTGTTTTCATGACAATGCGCTTCCAAGTTGAATTCTTCTTGGTTTTTGGTATGGTTACCCAAGTCATAATCTCGACGGTTTGCTATACCTTCCAGCTCATCAAAGCCCCATACAAATTTGTATTCAATATCGGTGCAGGCTTTGGCGTAGTGTGCCAATTCATCCGGCTTTTGGTCATAGACACGGAAGTTTTCTTTGCTTAAACCTTGATCCAACCACCAATTAATACGTTGTTGTTTCCAATATTCGTGCCATGGTTCGTCTTCGCCTGGTTTTACGAAAAATTCCATTTCGGCTTGTTCAAATTCTCTTACACGGAAAATGAAGTTCTTTGGCGTAATTTCGTTGCGGAATGATTTACCGATTTGGGCGATACCGAATGGTAATTTGCGAGAGGTTGAATCGATAACGTTCTTAAACTGAGTGAATATCGCTTGTGCTGTTTCCGGGCGCAAATAGGCGATATTGTCATCATTTACAACAGGACCTACGGTAGTCTTAAACATCAAATTGAACGGACGTGGTTCGGTTAAATCTGTTGAACCGCAGTTTGGGCATACACCGCCGATTTGGTCAGCTCTGAAACGACCTTTACATTTTTTGCAGTCAACCATCGGATCTGAAAACGTGTCTTCATGGCCGGAATAATGCAAAACTTTGCGGTTGGTCAAAATGGCCGAATCTAAGCCTTCAATATCGTCGCGCTCATACACCATTGAACGCCACCATGCCGCTTTGATGTTGTTTTTTAACTCAACACCCAATGGGCCGTAATCGTATAAGCCTTGTAAACCGCCGTAGATGTCGGAATTTTGAAAAATGAAACCTCTTCTTTTGCATAAGGAAACTAATTGTTCCATTTGGGTTGCTGGCATTTTTTACCTCTCTTTAGGTTAAATTTGTTATAAACTTCGGCGATTTTAGCGCAACTGTTTTTAAATTGCAAGAAGTATTGATTTATTGTGCTTTTTTGTGGTTTCTTCTCTTTGGCGAAGAGGGGTAAATGGGAAAATTGTTGTTTTTCTTGCTTTTTTTAAGTAAAAAATAACTTATTAGTGCTTATATTTTATATTCGGTTATTGTTTGTTGAGGTGAAAATGAAAAATACTGTTGTTGCGTTGGTTTACGATTTTGATGAAACTCTTTCTACAACCTATATGCAGGATTATGTCCTTATTCCGGAACTCGGTATGACACCGAAAACGTTTTGGAAAAAGGCAAATCAATGGTCAATTGATAATGGGGCGGATCAAATTACCGGCAGTATGTATTATTTTATGAAAAAAGCTCGGGAAAAAGGCGTGAAGTTAACTCGTGATAATTTTGCGTATTGTGGTACTCTCGTCAAATATTACAAAGGTGTTGAAGAATGGTTTGACCGGATTAATGCTTATGGCGAAAAACTTGGGCTTAAAATTGAGCATTATATCATTTCTTCCGGTTATGAGGAAATTTTGGAGGGTACTTCCATTCGTAAATATTTTAAAGATGTTTACGGGTGTTGTTATGCGTTTGGCGAGGATGGTACTCCCGTGTGGCCGGCTCGTGTTGTTAACTATTCTACTAAAGTGCAATATATCTCTAAAATCAATAAAGGTTTGGGGAAACTTGACGATAAACTCGTTAATGAATATATGGAAGACAGTAAACGTCGAGTGCCGTTTCCGCGTATTATTTATTTCGGCGACGGAATGACCGATATTCCTTCCATGAAATTGGTTAAAACGCGCGGTGGTAACGCTATTGCTGTTTATAAGCCTAAGAGCGCACATAAAGAAAAAGCTGTTAAATTACTTAAAGATGATAGAGTTAATTTTGCGCTGCCTGCCGATTATTCCGAAGGGACTGCTATTGATACCGTGGTTAAAACTATTTTAGATAAATTGGCTACCGAACGTAATCTTGATATCTTGAAACTTAAAGAAGAAGAAAAGAAAAAACAAGCTTAATTATGAGGGAAACCTCTGAAACTCTATATGGTCGAAGCAGATTGTTGATATGTTTCGACCTTTTTTACGTTCTTGAGAGAGTAAATATGCGGTTGAAAGGTGGGCTAAAAGACTTGACTTCCTGGTTTGCACGTATATCCTCCCTTTAGTTTGTGTAGCATTTTTATTTCTTATTTGCTTGTTAACGTTAGGAGTTGTTATGAAACAAAATACTTTGGTCGGTGCTTTTGCCGCTCTCTGTTTACTTGCTGCCGCTTATTATGTTTTTGACAGAATGCAAGATAAAAAGGCTTTTTTGGAAGCTGAGGAGGAAGTGGTTGCACCGGGGGAGTTCTCTTTTGCTAAGTTGAAACAAAAAGCTCAGGCTCTTGCCGCTATGCCGTATAAAAAACCGCTGGAATTGTTGGGCGGAAAGTTTAAATCTCTTGATTATGATGAATATCGCGATATTCGCTTTAATTCGGAACACGGTCCTTGGGCTGAGAGCAGATTAAAATATGATTTGCAACTCTTTCATGTCGGCGGAATGTTTACTGCTCCTGTGGCAATTTATGAAATCGTAGATAATAAAACTACACCGCTTGCTTATCATCAGGAATTTTTTGATTATGGTAAAAATAAATTCAGTGATGAAGATTTCAAGATGATTAAAAATGGTGGATATGCCGGTTTTCGTTTACACTATCCGCTTAACAGCCTTTCTTATTATGATGAAGTGGTGGCTTTTTTGGGGGCGAGCTACTTCAGAGCTTTGGGGCAGGGACATAAATATGGTCTTTCTGCTCGAGGCTTGGCGATTGATACCGCTTTGATGAAAGGTGAGGAATTTCCTTCCTTTACTGAGTTTTATATTGAAAAACCGAAACGTAACGCTCGTGAAATCAGAATTTATGCTATGCTTGATAGTGAAAGCGTGACAGGAGCGTACCGCTTTTTATTAAAGCCGGGACAGGGTACGGTGATGGATGTTGATGCCGTGCTTTATTTTCGTAAATCGGTGGAAAAATTAGGGGTTGCACCGTTGACCTCTATGTATCTTTTTGGCGAAAATACTAAAAATCGTTTTGATGATTATCGGCCGGAAGTGCATGATAGCGATGGTTTGCTCGTTCATAACGGCGCTGGCGAGTGGTTGTGGAGACCGCTTGATAATGCGAAATTCTTGCGTGTTAGCTCATTTGAAGATAATAATGTTAAAGGTTTTGGTTTAATGCAACGAGATCGCTCGCTGGAGCATTATCTTGATTTTGAAGCTAATTATCATGAGCGACCCAGCGTTTGGGTTGAACCGAAAGGCGATTGGGGCAAAGGTTCGGTTGAGTTGGTGGAAATTCCTTCTGAGCAAGAAATTCATGATAATGTCGTTGCTTATTGGGTTCCAAAGCAAAAAATTGAAACCGGTAAACCTTATCGCTTTAGCTATACGTTGAATTGGATTGATAATTATGATGCTGATGATGTTGATGCTCATGTTTATGCTTCGTATACCGGTGTCGGCGGTGTGATGGGCGTGCTTGGAAATAAAGGACGTAAATTTGCGATTGAATTTACCGGTAATAAGTTGCGACGCTATTTCGGAAATGGTGAGTTGGAAGTTGATGCTTCCGCTTCCGAAGGCAAAATCGAACGTGCACATTTAGAATATAGCACAGTTACAAAAGGTGTTGTGGCGTATGTGGATTTTGAACCGAATGGTAAAACTTCCGAATTGAGAATCGCTTTGAAACGCGAGGGTAAAATTATCTCCGAAGTGTGGACGTATCAATATATGCCACAATAGAGCAGACTTTGCTTGAATATTTAAGCGGTGATGATATTGGGGGAATGATGACGGATATTAAAAAAACGTGCGAACAACCGCTTGACATAACGTTAGGCAAGAAAATGAATATGAATGATTGCGCTGATAAGGTTCTTTATCAGCAAGGCGCAAAGGGGCAGATTGATATTGATACGTTGGTTATTGTTCCGCCCGAAAAGCCCCTTAAAATGAAAGCGCAACCGATTGTGGCACCTAGAGTGAAACGCTTGTGGCAGAGATTTTGGGTTAAGCCGCACGATAAAGGCACTCCGAAATTGCAAGGTGTTAATGAACAAGGGCTTAAAGTTAAAGCCGGTGATACGGTGCTTAAAACCGAGGATGACGGGTGTGGAATTTTTTATCAACGCAAAGGTAATGTCAATGAGCTTAAAACCAAGCCGTGGTTTGGAGAAGCGTATGCTCGTTTGGCGGCGTATCGTCGGCGATTACTTTCTGCTTTGGTGATTGTTTCTGTGGCGGCGGCGTTGTTTAAGTGGCTGTTGGTGATGCCGTCGGATATTACCGTTTGGACAAAGGCGGCGGTGATTATTCTCTTTATCTTAACATTTGGATGGATTGCGCTTTATTTTTGGTCCAGCATATTAGGTTTCAAACAGTTGATGCAAAAGGCGCGTGTTCCGGGGATTTTTTATCCGAAAGATGTGGATGAGGCAATTGCTAAAGGCACACAGATTTCTGAAGATGATGTTCGCAATATGTCGGCGCATTTGCAACGTAAAACCGCAATCTTGATGCCGATTTATAATGAAGAACCCGCTCAGGTGATGGCTCGCCTTTTGGCGATTGCCGAAGATATTAAACAGGCAGGAGCGGCACGTAAATTTGATATTTTTGTGTTGAGTGATACGACTAATCCGAAAGTTTGGGTTAAGGAAGAAAAAATTTGGTTTGAAACTAAAAAAATTATGGAAAATCCCAATTTTGGAAGAAATAATGGATGTATTAGGCAAGGCGAAAATATTACATCTCGTGCGAATAATGGAGTATCTGATGCGGAAGATGTGGTGCATCTTTATTATCGCAGACGCGCGCAAAACACCGCTCGTAAATCCGGAAATATTGAAGATTTTTGTAATCGTTGGGGCGCTGAATACGACTTTATGCTCGTGCTGGACGCGGATAGCTTGATGACGGCGGAAACCATTATTAAAATGGCGCGCTTGATGGAAGAAAATTATCATGCCGGTATTATCCAAGCTTCTCCACAGATGATTAACTCCACCTCCATGTTTGCTCGTATGCAACAGTTTTCCGGCAAGGTCGCAGGGCCGGTTGTCGGTGCCGGTTTGGCTTATTGGCAGGTGGGCAACAGTAACTATTGGGGGCATAATGCGATTATTCGCACGCGCGCGTTTATTGATTGTTGCGGTTTGCCGAAACTTAAAGGCAAAGGGCCTTTTGGCGGATTTATTTTGAGCCACGATTTTGTGGAGGCGGCTTTGATTGCTCGTGGCGGTTGGTCGGCTTGGTTGTTGCCGGAGCTTAAAGGCAGTTATGAGGAGTGTCCGCCTTCCATGATTGATTTTGCCGCGCGTGACAGACGTTGGTGTCAGGGGAATTTGCAGCATATCAAAGTCCTGATTTCTAAAGGTTTGCATCCGGTGAGCCGTGTTCATTTTACTACGGGGATTATGTCTTATCTTTCTTCGCCGTTGTGGTTGTTGTTTTTGTTGGCGGGACTTTCTATGGTGCTGTTTCGAGAGTTTGTGCCGGCGCAATATTTCGGAACGGAGTACTCGCTGTTTCCGAATTGGCCGATATTTGACAAGAACGGGACGATTGGTTTGTTTGTGCTCTCGATGGCGATGTTGTTGGTGCCGAAGTTTTTGGGGTTGGCGGTCTATTGGCGCAATTTGAAGGATAAGGCTCAACAGGGAGGCGAAAAGGTGGCGTTTGGGTTGACACGTCTCGGTTCATTGTTGGGGCTAATTGTCGAGATTATTATTTCTACCTTAATAGCGCCGGTGATGATGTTGTTTCAGAGCAAATTCGTGTTTGATATTTTGCGGGGTAAATCGGTTAGCTGGAATGCACAAAATCGTGGCGACGAGGGAACGTCTTGGCGCACCGCTTGGCAAATTCATAAGTGGCATACGATTTTGGGCGTGGTGACGGCTATGCTCGTTTGGCGGTATGCACATGTGCTTTTTTGGTGGATGAGCCCGATTACGCTCGGGTTGATGTTGTCGGTGCCGCTTTCGGTCTTTAGTTCTCGTGTTTCGGTTGGGCGGAAATTCAAAGAGTGCGGGTTGTTTGTTATTCCGGAAGAAATTACTGAGCCAAAAGTGCTGGCTCGTGCGAAAAATTGGGCTGAAATTTTAACGCCGTTTGAACAAGGAGAGGGCGGTTTGGCGATGTTGAAAAACGATAAAACCTTGTCGGCTTTGCACTCTAAAATGCTCCCGATTAACGGACCTGCGCCACAATTTGATGATGAAGTTATTTCACTTGCGGAAGAGAAATTGGCTCAAGGGCGTCTTCATGAACTATCCAAAGATGAGGAGATGTGGGCGCTTTATCAGGCTATATAAGGGATGTGCTACAACAGCGTCATGTCGCAGATTTTGAAACTTATGTACTCGTTTTGTACACTGCGCTTCAAAATCTGCTATGAGCAACACTATTTTATCCCTCCCATTGCAAAAATAGGGGCAACTTGTTGGTGCACTTGTGTACGCTTACTTTAGTTCTTTGTGGGGTGGAGTTTGGGAGCGTAATGCGCAGAAACATACCCTGTTGCCGAGCTGTTCTTATTTGACTTGGCAAGGGGGAGAGTGGGGCGGTTTGAGTGTGTAAATTCCGATTGTTTTGTTTTTGTGGCGAATTTGTTGCCCTTCGGGGCAAGTTGAACGTCGGTTCAACTTGGTGGATGAATGCTTGATGAAAGCCGTTTTGAGAGGAATTTTAAGTCGTTTGTTCTATTGGGGTGATGAATCAGTTGCCATTCTGGGCAAGTTTGCAAGCGCAAACTTGATTGCTTTATTGTTTGAATGGCTTTTTGTGGAGTGGAGAAAAGCTTATTTTTTTCGGTTGCGCAATTTAGTTTTTTGTGATATTCTCTCCTTATGTTAGGTTAGTGAGAGAGCGCAAATGTTTGTAGATATTGAAAATTCTAAAACGCCTTTGAAAATTGCCAATATTTTGACGGCGTATGACAAAGGAATTGTCATTAAAGGGGTGCGCCAACCCAAAGAAAAATTAACGCCGGAAGTTTGTTTTGATATTCTTAAATCTACCAACTATCCGCGTTGTATTAGAGATATCCTTCAACTTATTGCTAAATTGCCGGATGAGGAACAGGCGCAATTTAAAGAAGTTGTACTCTCTTGCTTTGATAATCGTGAACAGCCGGAGCCTATTCTTCAATTAGGGCAGGAAATAGCTGAAAAATCCGGCTATGGAATAGAATTTGCAAAACTTAAAAAAATTAAAGACGGGCCGTATTTGTATTCTGAAGCAGATGCTCGGAAATATTTTATGTGTCTTAAAAGTGAGTTTAAGGATGAAGATTTTAGCGCGTATGATAAAGTGGTGTTTTTAAGCCATGAGAAAATCCAATTTGGCGAAGATGTGAAGTTTCCGAAAAATATGGAATTTCCAAATTCGCCGGATGTTTCTTTTTATGATAAGAATGGAGAAAGTGCGTGTAATTTTTTAGGTGTGCAAAGTATTCGATTCAAAGACGGGGCAAAGGTTGATTTGATGAATGCAAAAAATTTACCGGAAAACTTGGATTTTTCCCAATGTGATGAGGTGGATTTATCGCAATGTGATTTGAGTGAACAGCCTAATCTTTGCTTTAAAGAAGGAGCCAAGGTTTATTTGATTGGGGCGAAAAATTTACCGGCAAATTTGGATTTTTCTTGCTGCGATGAAGTTGATTTAACTTGGTGTGATTTGAGTGAACAGCCTAATCTTTGCTTTAAAGAAGGTGCCAAGGTTTATTTGGATGGGGCGAAAAATTTACCGACAAATTTGGATTTTTCTTGCTGTGATGAGGTGGATTTGCAAGGTTGTGATTTAAGTGGACAGCCTCATCTTCGTTTTAAAGACGGCGCAAAGATTGACTTGTGCGATGCTTATCATTTACCGGAAAATCTTGATTTTTCTCAATGTTCCGAAGTTAATTTAAGTTACTGTGATTTGAGCGAACAGCCTAATCTTCGTTTTAAAAATGGGGCTAAGGTGAAATTGCAGTTGGCAAAAAATTTACCGGCAAATCTTGATTTTTCTATGTGTGATGAGGTAAAATTATGTGTATGTGATTTGAGTGAACAGCCTAATCTTTGCTTCAAAGAGGGGGCAAAGGTTAGTTTGCGTGAGGCATATAATTTACCTAAAAATTTAGATTTTTCCATGTGTGATGAGGTTGATTTAGATGAATGTGATTTGGGTGCGGTTAAAGAGTTAGTTTTCAAAAATCGTCAACAGATGGAGAAAAGCGGTGCCAAACTTCCTGATGGGTGGACAGGGAAACTTGTGTTTGCCGATGAACAACCAGAACCTCCTGCTTTAGGTTTGGCGATGACGGCGGCGAAAACTAAAGGCGGTAGGTCTTAGCGTTATTTTTCCATTGCGCAATTTAGTTTTTTGTGATATTCTCTCCTTATGTTAGGTTAGTGAGAGAGCGCAAATGTTTGTAGATATTACGGATTTTAAATCGGCGTTGGCGGTTGAAAATATGCTTACTCCTTATAAAAAAGGGCGCTTGTCTTCTGATAAAAAAACTCGTCTTCCCAAAGAGAAAATTACTCCTGAAGTCTGTATGGAAGTGTTGCGCTCCACAAACTATGCCCGCAACATTAAAGATATGCTCTTATGTATTGCCGAACTTCTAGCTTCCGAGCAGGCGCAGTTCAAAGATGTGGTGCTTGCGACTTTTTCTAATCGCGAACAGTCCAACGATATTATCGTTTTAGGCAAAAAATTGGCGGTTGCTAACGGTTATGAGCAAAAACTCTCTGAAGCGCAGAAACTTAATGACGGAAAATTTTTGCTCTCAGCCTCTCGACTTTCTTATGGAGTTAAAAGACAAGAAATGTCAGTCTTTGGGGAGAATTTTGACGGGATTGATAAGTTAATTTGTACAAGTGATAAGGATATTTCTATGCTCCTTTCTGATATTGCCTTGCCGCCGATGTTGGAATTTCCTAATTCTCCCCATGTGATGTTGATGTGTTCTAATTGGGCGGATATTAAGCAAATTAAATTAAAAGAGGGAGCGGAGATTTGTTTTTCTCGTACCGATGTTTTGCCTGTTGGTTTGGACTTGTCGATGTGCTCTAAGGTTACTGTCGATGTTGTTGATGAACATGAATTAAAAAAATTAAATCATCTCAACGGTAAACTTGCTTTTTTTAAAAACGCAGAAAATTATGATGATTCTACGTTGCTTGATTTGACACCGTTTGATGAAATAACACTTTCTTTTTGCTCTTATAAAGGAAAACCCAATATGCGCTTTAAAGACGGTGCAAAGTTGAATGTCATGTTTACTAACGATTGGTTAGGGGATTTGCCTGATTGGGATTATACACAATTTTCCGAGCTTCAAATTAAGTCTTGTGAGTTGAAACAAGGGGCAGAGCTTAAGTTTCGTGATGGCGCGAATGTTATACTCGATGGTGTGCGTCATTTGCCCTCAAAAATTGATTTTTCTAATTGTGCTAGTATTTCTTTTGAGAAATGTGATTTTTCTAAGGCGGAGCTGCTTATCTTTAAAAATCGTGAGCAATTTGTCAAAAGTCATGTGTACCAATGTTTGAAAAAGGATTGGATGGGCGAACTTATTTTTGCTGATGAAAATAATCGACACCCCGTTAAATTTAATGATGATCTGCTCGACGCTATTTATCAAATTAAGCGTACACGCTAGATAACTCCTATTTTCTCACCAAGGGGTATCTTAGCGTGTGTAACGTTTGTTTCTTGCAGAATAAGTCTGTTGGCTGGTCAGGGGAGCTTGATTTTGCCGAGAATAGGGGGATTGTTGCATCAAACGGTTGCGTAGTTGCTGATGTTGCGCTTCAATGTCGGCTTTTATTTTTCTTTTGAAATCCTCCAAATCTTTACTCTGCATGGCGGTGGTATCCACTATATCTAAACTTTTAGTCATACTTGTTCGCCATTGCTCATCTGTTTCGGCACGACTTAATACATAATCGGTGC
>CALXTN010000021.1 GCA_944391405.1 uncultured Alphaproteobacteria bacterium
TGGCGGACAGAGTGGGATTCGAACCCACGGTACCCTTTGGGGGTACACACGATTTCCAATCGTGCACCTTCGGCCTCTCGGTCATCTGTCCGTGAGGGGATATGTATAACGTTTTTTAAGATAATGCAAGAACTTTTTTCAATTTTATCCAAAACACACAAAACTGCAACTAGCTCTCAGGATAACCAATAACCTGATTCATAATCACAAACTCATCCCTATCAAGATGTAATTTGTCTTTCAATTCATCTTTATCAATATAGGCTCGCACAATTGTATTTAACCCTTTACTAGTGGCATACAAATAAACATTTTGTGCGGCTGCCCCAGCATGAAAAGAAGAATACTCTTTGTCACTTCCTGTATAAATCAAATTAACAGGAGCACTTTTAACAAAATCTTGTTTAGCTATATACTGACTAATTTCTTCATCGCTGACTTTCACTAACGAATTAGCTTTAGCATCATACGACCAAATAGAATTTTGATACACTACAAATACTTTCAAATTTTGTTCATTCATTGCTGTAGGTATAGTTCTCGTACCCTTTCTATTAATACCAAAAGAAGCCCATAATAAATCACTTAAAGTCTGTTCAGAAATAACTTTATTAGAATATTGTCTTGAAGAATGACGATTATCAATCAACTGCATTAATTCCGAGTTCTTATTCGGTTGTGGTAGCTGTTTAATTTCAGCACCATACACACTTAACGGAGTGCTAACTGAAAATAACATCAAAAACAATTTACGCCACATCACACATCTCCCATAAAACAGTATACATCTATTTTATAGAATACATATACTTTAAATTTCGTTAAGACTTAGCAACAACTACTCCCGACTACCACGTCCTAAACTAATATTCAGTGGCACGTATTTTTCGTCTGAAGACGTTTTTTCTCGTCCTTGTTGCTGCTCCTCAAGCATTTTCTGTTTACGTTCCTCAATATTTTTACGCTGCTCTTCATTATAAGCCTTACGCTCTTCTTCAATACGCTGCGCATGAAATTCTTTGGCTTTTTCAAAAATAACTTCATCTTTTTCTTCAGGCTTCTTAGCAATAACATTTTTCATCTTTAAAAAAGCCTTAACAAGTTGATCCGTACTGATGCTATTTTTAGTTAAATCAATCCATCCCGTAAAGTGACCATTACTCAAAAATTCAGTAAAATCAATATAAAAGCGTTTAGCTTTCTTTTTATTTTTAGGAGCCAAAATTTTCTTTAATTCATCTGGTGTAGGCACACGTCCCAAAGCCTGTGCAATCTGCTGAGGCGTGATAATACATTCGCTTAAATCAAGCTCCATAATATTAACACCCGTAAAATCAAGCCCTGTAAAATCAACGCCGCGCAGGTTAACTTGCCGCAAATCAATTCTAGTTAAATCAAGCAATGAAAGATTTATACGACGTAAATTTAATTTATGAGGATAATAAACCGCCAAATATTCTACCAACGCCTGCAACTCCTCAATAGCAAGCTCATCCATACGAATATCAATTAAGATAGCATCCTCAATATCGGCATCACGAAGAATGACGCCTTCCATATTAGCACCGGTAAAATTAGTACCTTTTAACTTTGCACCTGCAAAAATAGAGTCACTTAAATCTGTTCCAGATAAATCTGCGCCAGACAAATCCGCACCGGTAAAGTCTGTACCGATTAACGTAGCCCCTTTAAAATTCGCATCTTGTAAATTTGCCGCGGAAAAATCAGCATGAGACAAATCTTGACCAGAAAAATCCATACCAACCATATTTTGACCGACATGATATTCGCCATCAGCTAAATTTTTCCGCCGACCGTTTAAGTCATCATATTTACTAATTTCATCAGCAATAGAGTGCCATGAGTGGCTAAATTCATAAAGTTTCGCCTCAACTTCACCTTCTACGACATGACCAGCAAGAGTGGCCTCCAACTCTTGCTCCATCATTTCCCGCACCTGACCTAATTGCGCATAATACGCGCGCAACTTTTCCATACGAGGAGAAACTGTTTTTTTTACAACAGAAACGATAGGCTGAAACTCAATATTTTGAGCATCTGAAACGGTTTGGGAAACAGCTACTGTTTCCTCTCCGACCGAAGCATTATCATCTGAAAGATTAGCCACACTACCAGGACGAGCCCCACCAAAATCTTTAGTATCCATATTGTCAGAATGCTCCATAAAGTTTCACCTTCACCAAAACTGACCTTATAGTACACTACTTTCTACAAAAACTCAAGCATCAATTAAATACGTCGGCTTTTTCTTATATAAAAAGTAACAAAATAGAGTTCCCGGAAGTGTCAAAAGCGCACTAATCATAAAAAAATCCGGCCAAGAAGTCTGATCCAAAACCCATCCAGACGTTGAAGCAAAAATATCCCGAGCAAACCCCGGAAGAGATGACAATAGAGCATACTGTGTTGCCGTATGACCTTTATGACACAAGACAGACATAAATGCAATAATTGCAGTTGTAGCCATACCGGAAGAAAGATTTTCCAAAGAAATCGTAAACATCAAAAACCACACATTATGTCCAAGATAATAAAGAGGGATATAAAGAGCCGTAGTCAAACCTTGCACAAAAGCAAAAATCAACAAACCTTTCAGCAATCCGACTTTCGTCAAGAAATACCCTCCTAACAAACCGCCGACAATCGTTGCCCCCATACCATACAACTTAGAAATATATGCAATTTCGGTTTTCGTAAACCCTAAATCGTCATAAAAAGGATAAGCCATCGGAGCAAAATACGCATCACTTAAACGATAACAAAACACCACAATCAATGCAGGCAACCAATATTGCCTTTCCATGAACAAACGAAACGGCTCTATTACCGCATATTTAAGAACATTTTTTTCTCGTTTGACTTCTATCACTTCCGCATCAGGCTCTCGTGACAATAACACAGCGCCTATACCTATAAGCAAAATCAAAGCATTGATAAAATAAACCTCATTCCAAGTTAAAATCGCTGCCAAACCAATAGCCCCGGCACCGGAAATCACATTACCGATTCGATAACCCAAGACATACATCGTCGCACCATCAATTTCTTTTTCTTGATTCTGCTGAAACAATTCAACACGAAACGCATCCAAAACAATATCCTGCGTTGCAGAAAACAAACTGACGCAAAAAGCCGCCGCAGCCATCCACAAAATACAATTATCAGGAGAAAGGCAAGACAACCACAAAATAGATAAAAACAAACCTATCTGAGAAAAAATAGCCCAACTTCTTCGTTTCCCCAAACGAGAAAGGAACGGAATTTTGATAGTTTCAACCACCGGCGCCCACAACCATTTAAATGAATAAGGCAACCTCAACAAAGAAAAAGCACCAATCGTACGATAAGCAATATGATAATCTTTAAGCCAAAGTGAAAGCGTCCCAAAAACCAAAGCCAAGGGCAACCCACTTGATAATCCAAAAGCAACGGCTGTCATCATTTTATGAGAAAAACAAGATCTAAGCTTATTCTTTATCATTACCAAAATTTACCCTTTTCTCTACAATATAAAGTGGTCGATGTTTAACCTCAATAAAGATTCTGCCGATATACTCACCAAGAATACCCAAAATAATCATCTGAATACCACCTACTAACAAAATAAAAACCAAAAGCGAAGCATAACCAGGAACATCAGCTCCATACATAATTGTCCGAATGATAATATACAGCGCATAAAGCAACCCTAAAAAAGACAACATAGAGCCCAAATAAGTCCAAATACGCAAAGGGAGCGTCGTAGAAGCAGTAATTCCGTCAAGAGCGAAATTCCACAATTTCCAATAATTCCATTTGCTGACGCCAGCCACTCTTTTTTGCCGAATATATTTAATTCCACAAGATTTAAATCCGGTCCAACCAAAGATTCCTTTCATAAAGATATTACGTTCGGGAAGTTCCAAAATTGTATCAATAATTTTACGATCAATCAGACGATAATCTCCGGCATTATAAGGAATAGGCGAACGTGTCATTAAATTATATGTTTTATAAAAGAGTTTCGCCGTCCATC
This sequence comes from uncultured Alphaproteobacteria bacterium, assembly GCA_944391405.1. Taxonomy (GTDB): domain Bacteria; phylum Pseudomonadota; class Alphaproteobacteria; order RF32; family CAG-239; genus CAG-267. The sequence goes on from CALXTN010000021.1 coordinate 4,037, forward strand.
TCTTAAGCCATGTGTCACTGGCACGGTCATTACGGATTCCATAAACCATATCATAACCTTCTTCCCATTTTTCAATAAACTGAAGAATAAGTTCCGGAGGATCTTGCAAATCGACATCTATCGGAATAGCTGCCCGACCGGAACAATACTTAAGCCCAGCCATAAGACCATACTCTTTACCAAAATTACGTGAGAATTTTAAAACTTTGATTCTGAAATCATCTTGAGCATATTTTTGAAGCAACTGAAAAGTTCCGTCGGTTGAACCATCGTCCACACAAACAATTTCATAAAGACAATCTTCTTTTTGTTCCATTGTCTGGCGAATAGTTTTAAAAAAGATGTCCAAACTATCTTCTTCATTATAAACAGAAACAATAATTGAAATATCCGGCTTTTCAACAGTTTTGGCGAGAACCTTATTCATTTTTCAACTCCATTATCACCCAGAAAAACACCTGTTTTTACTAAAAACAATACAATCTTTTTCATCTTCAAGAAAAAAATCACTTGATAATCTAACTTTTATTTGCCCTTTATTAACAGATTTAAAGTTAAACTCTCCTTAAGAAATAAAACTTTTTTAACAGGAACTACAGCAAATGTCATTTATCAAATCAATAGCAACCTTCGGCGGTTTCACAATGATAAGCCGCATAACCGGTTTTTTGCGAGATATGGTTATCGCAAGTTTTCTGGGAGCAGGCATGGTTTCCGACGCATTTTTAGTCGCATTCAAATTACCCAATTTATTTAGGAGTCTTTTTGCTGAAGGTGCATTTACATCTGCGTTTGTTCCATTATTTTCCTCAAAACTTGTTGCCTCTGGACGTGATAAATCTGTAGAATTTGCCGCTAAAGCCATTTCTTTACTAACGTTTTTTTTAATCCTATTCACAATCATTTTTGAGTTGTGCATGCCTTGGGTTGTCAAGATTCTCGCCCCAGGTTTTATAGAAAATCCAGAAAAAGTAGCTTTAACCATAGACTTATGCCGCATCACTTTTCCATTTTTACTGTTTATCTCCATTGTTTCTTTCCAAGCTGGAATTTTAAATTCGTTTGACCGCTTTGCCGCCCCTGCCGCCGCCCCGATAATCCTAAACGTCGGAATGATAATAGCTGGGCTTGCTTCCATCGCTTTCTTGAATATGCCTGTTTATGGAATGGCTTGGAGCATTACCATCACCGGAATGATAGAAGTCATCTGGCTCAAATACTTCCTAAACAAAGACAGCATCAAAATCAAACCTGATTTACACATCATCACTTTATTAAAAGACAGCGAAATTCGTACTCTATTCAAGCGTATCGCCCCCGGTGTTGTTGGTGCGGGAATATACCAAATCAACATGGTTGTCGATACGATTCTCGTTTCTCTTGTATCAGGAGGAGCTGTATCATGGCTATATTATGCTAATCGTTTGCAACAATTGCCATTAGGCGTTATCGGTGCCGCCATCAGCGTTGCATTGTTGCCACTGCTTTCTAAAAAACTAAAAGCCGGAGAAACCAAAGAAGCTTCCAACGTTCAAGACAAAGCCATCATTTACGGATTACTGATGTCTTTACCTGCCGCCGTATTATTCGTGTGCCTTGCCGATTCGATAATAGAATTATTATTTGAACATGGACGCTTTACCGCATCAGACACATACAAAACTGCATTAGCTCTAAAAGCTTATGCCGTAGGATTACCCTGTTATGTAATGGTAAAAGCCTTAATGCCAAACTTTTTTGCCAGAGGAGATACCATAACTCCCGTTAAATACAGCATTGCTGTATTCATCACAAATCTGTTCCTAAATTTAGCACTGATGAAACCTTTTGGTCATATTGGTATCGCAACCGCCACCTCCGCTGCAGCTTTTGTATCTTTGTTTCAATATATACATGGCCTGAAAAAAAGAGGTTTCTGGTCTTTTTCTGCAGAACTCAAGAAAAAAATATGGGACATTATTCTCTGCACAACTATAATGGGCATATTTGTTTATGCAACACAACACTTATTAAATACTCTTTACCCAGAACATAACATATGGTTATTGATGCTTAAACTGGGAATTATTGGCATAATAGGACTTGCAACTTTTTTAGCAGGCGCTAAAATAAGAGGCATCTTGGATATTAGTGCAATTATCCAAAATCTGATTTTAAGGAGAAAAAAAGCATGATAAGAACGCTTTTGACCAAATTAAAAATACAAATAAAAAGATTGATTGGCAAAGGCGTATACCTATATGTATATGCAAAAAACTCTATCATTACCATCCGCGAAAAATCTAAAAACACTCAAGAAAAAAACAAAAGACGTCATAAAAACAATATTTTAAACTATCTCATTATATTCAGCGAAAGATGGCGCCTTTTTACAACTTGTATTTTAGGATTTCTAATAATCTATTATGGATTAGGTGCCACTGTAAGCTCAAACATAAATAACAACTTAGACATCCCCATCAATGTAAGTTCCAAATCTCCTCGCCATACAACCGAAGCCTTAAGCCATGTATTAAAATCACAAATAGATGACACACCATGGACCCCGGCTTTACCTATAATTTTTCCGGCAGCTGTATTAGATAACCTCCCAAACTTCCAAATTGGGGCCAAAGAAAGTGCAAAATATTTAATTAAACGTTTATCAAGCTATCACACCGATGATAATTTAAAAGAAGCAGGAGAACTTTTAGATTATCCTGACCATATCTGGCTATTTTCACAAACGGCCGATAACAAATTAGCCCCTGGATCTGCCAAACAATATAGAAAAGCCATTGCCAAATTAACAGATTTTGCATCATCAGAAAATAACAATAAAGCAACAGGAAGTCACGAACTTTTATATATATTAAGCAGTATAGAAAACCTTATTGAACGCCGATTAAATACACTCAACCAACATGTATTAGAACACAATTCCGAATTATTAGATTTCAAAGCTGACAATCTATTTTATCAAACCGAAGGATATATTTACACGATATACTACATGCTGCAAGGTATCGCAAAAGACTACCAAGAAATCATTGTTGAAACCAACCAATATGAAAATCTGACAACTGCACTAAGCTTTTTAGAAACAGCTTCAAAACTAAATCCTATATCCATAAAGAATGCTTCTCCGCAAGACACATATGGTGCAAACCATTTACTTTATATAGGATATTATTTGGCACGCATTCAAAACTACCTTAAGACAATTCACTATAACATAGAAGACTATGCACGGAAATAATCATGATAATAGAACAAAAAAGATTAAGCGCACTTGAAACAACCTTATTTTTTCCTAAGCGTTTCCCCATTAATGGAGTAATTTACTACCATAAAGAACAAGCTCCATTAACAGAGTCTATTGATTTACTTGATAATATTTTGAGCTATGGAGAAATTAACGTCCTATTTTTAACGGAAAATTTCATATATATACAAAGCAGTGAAGCTGCTTATTTAGAAGATATAGAAGCACTAACTATGGCTGAAATCTCCGAATACAATTTTGACACACAAAAAATCTCTATACCATCACAAGAACATACTGATGCAAAAATAAAATTAATACTAAAAATCATTGTTGCCCCTTTTCTACAAAGAGATGGTGGTGATATTGAATTAGTATCCTACCACAACGGAACTGCCATCGTACACTTTTTAGGAAAATGCCAAGGATGCCCATATGCACAAAAAACATTAAAAGAAAGAGTGGAAAAAAATCTAATTTACTATTTGCCTGAAGTAAGAGAGGTTATCTTGCAATGAGCCTAAGAAACAGCATTTTTCTAATTATCACTTTATTCTGCTGTCACATAACCAACAGCTATGCACAGATGAAGGTTCAAGATTTTGGTGGCACATTATACGTGGAAAATGCAACTGTTTCCGAATTAGAAGCTCTCTATAAAAAAAATAAATATCAACGAGCACGTGCTTTGGATAATGATGAATATCCTGCCATTTTTATAAAAACGCTCCCCATTGATTATCAAGCCATCAAATCACAAAAATACCGTAATGAATTATTTATTCGGATGCTTGCTCCGCTTACATTAAAAGTAAACGAAGAAATTACAAATGAACGCAATACATTATTAAGACTGGAACGTCGTTACAAACAAAACAAAAAACTGCTCTCAGAAGAAATAGAGAAATTAGAAAGACTGGCTATCAAATACGATTATTTTACCAAACAAAAAGGTAATACTCGTATTGAATCACAACTTCACAATCTAAAAACACGTATTGATAATGTTCCTCCATCTATTTTAATAGCTGCTGCAGCAATGGAAAGTAATTGGGGATTTTCACGAGTTGCTAAAGAGGCAAATTCTTTATATAAAGAAAAAGTTTGGTTTACGACAGAAGGATTAGAACCTCTTGAAAATAAAGATGACGGGTATAGATTCAAAATATTTGATAGCCTCTTGGAGAGTATGCGTAGCTTCGCCTTAACATTTAATTCAAACCTCAATTACAGCCATATCTGGATAGCGCGAGAAGGCTATGCGGACAGACATGGCGTAATTATCGGAGAAAGCATTGCATATGCTCTATCTCAATCGTCTAACTTACCTAATTTTGCGGGAATATTGGATTATACAACAGCATACTATGATTTATTGGCAATAGATCTTGGGCATTTAAAAAGAGGATTAAAACAATGACAACAGAAATAATACCGATTCTATGCAATGAAAAGAACATGGCGAACTACGCCTATCTGATTGCCGACAAACAAAACTCACAAACAATTATTATAGATGCCGCAGAAGCCAATCCAATTCTACAAGAACTAGAAAAAAGACAACTACACCCCACACATATATTAACAACGCACCACCACTTTGACCACGTCGAAGGCAATTTGACCATAAAAGAAAAATACAACTGTGAAATTGTTGCATCAGAAAAAGAATTCAATAAAATACCCGGAGCAACCATTCCTGTTCAAGAAGGCGACATCTTAAATATTCAAAACACCCAAATACAAATAATTGAAGCACCTGGACATACCTTAGGACACATTTTGTACCATTTGCCAAATGAACAAAAATTATTTACTGGAGACGTTCTGTTTAATTTATGCGTCGGCGGTTTATTTGAAGGAAGTGCCGAACAAATGTTTAACAGCTTACAAAAAATAAAAACGCTACCCGATAATACAGAAATTTTCCCTGGGCATGAATATACCAGAACATGCCTAACACAAAATTTACTAACCTTACCGCAAGCCCAAACTTATATAAAAAAGATGCTCAGCCGAGAACAAGGATTGCTCGCACCAAGTACACTTAAAGAAGAAAAAGAATTTAATCCCTATTTGCAAGCAAATACTTTATCAGAATTCATACAATAAGGATAGTTGAAAATGTTTTTTAGTTTAAGTAAAAAAATACTTTTAACCATATTAGCTTTTCTAGGCCTTGGGGCTTTTTTATTTATCATTTTTTTTGATAACGCCGTTGGAAAAAAGATTCGCAATGAACAAAGCAATCTAATAACTAGAAACCAATATGTCATTGAATTGCTAAATGAAAATATATCACTTCGGCAAAAACTTGGAAAATTACAATCTAAAACAGTATCAGACGCCAGTATTTCACAAAAAAAAGAAGAATTAAATCGAGAAAAAAAATTAAATGAAGAACTAACGCTAAGCTATGATGAAAGCTATGCCACAATTCAGGAGAGTCTCCGTATACTCAGCGTAAGTGCCGCTTTGACACTATTATCACTTGTTATTTTATGGATTTTACTAAAACGATGGGTCATCACACCAGTTGACAAGTTAACTGAATTATCCATTGATGTTGCTAATGGCAATTTTAGCAAACGCCTAAAAATCAGAAAAGGACGCTATACAGATGAGTTCAATACTTTAATGCAAACCATCAACTTCATGTTAAATAACATTGAAAATAACATTAATGAGATTAAAGAAAAAGAAGTATTTTTACAAAGCTTGATAGACACCTTACCAGACGCCATCCGCGTAATTGACGAAAATTACAATATTGTTCTATACAATAAAGCTTATGCCGAATATGTAAAAAAACAATATCTTTATAAATCAGATAAGTGCTATAACGCCTATTCCAAAGAAAATCAATGTCCATGCAGTACATCCCAATACATATGTCCATTAAAAGAGTTAAAAGAAAAAAATAAAAATAATCTAAAAATCATACATAGCATAAACAACCGTCCATTATCAATAAACTCCGCACGAATTCATCTAAATGGACAATACGGCATAGTAGAATCAATTCGTGATCTAAGTGACAATGTAAACTATTCACATCAACAAAAAATATCATCATTAGGTTTTCTTGCGACATCTTTAGCTCATGAAATGAAGAATAACCTTGGTGCTATAAACATGATAATAGATGGCATCCTCCAAAAATACTATAGCAATACAAACAACAATGAAGAAAAACAATACCTAGAAATGATCTCAGGTCAAATTAAAGATTGCATAAAAGTACCCGAACGTTTACTTAAACTTTCCCGAAACACAGAACAAGTTAATACCACTTTTAACATAACATCAGAAATTAGCGATATATTATCGCTACTGGATTATGAGATTAAGAGTAAAGGTATTGTATTAATTAAGAATTTCTCCAACACAAAAGAAAAAATTTATGGAAACGAAACTGATTTTAAGATGATAATTTTAAATTTAGTTCAGAACGCCATTCATGCTATGCCCAATGGAGGCAATTTAGAAATAAAAACAAATACCAACAAAGAAAACATTATCATAAGCATCAAAGACAGTGGTTGCGGCATACCTAAATCAGCGATAAAACACATCTTTGAACCATTCTTTTCCGCATCAACTTCTGATGAAAAACGCGGTACAGGCTTAGGGTTAGCCATTGTAAAAGATTTAGTTGTAAAATTAAACGCCCAAATCAATGTCAACAGTCAAGAAAATGTGGGAACATGCTTTGAAATTACAATCCCTAGACACAAAACGCAAAAAATACTTGTAAAATAAGATAATACAGTATATATAGCAGAAAAAAGAATTGAATAAGGACAAAAAATGAGTAAAGAAGAACTGCTAGAATTCACGGGAGACGTTATTGAAAAACTTCCCAATGCCATGTTTAGAGTAAGGTTGGAAAACGGCGTTGAAATTTTAGCGCACACTGCAGGCAAAATGCGTAAATTTCGCATCCGCGTAATGGTAGGCGATAAAGTTGACATAGAAATGACGCCCTATGATTTAACAAAAGGACGCATCACATTCCGCCATAAAGATTAAAAAAAATAATCTATTCATGCAAACAAAAGGACATACTTTATGTATGTCCTTTTGTTTATAATACAAACCAGCATCTTAATTATCTAAAATCAAAGACTTTACCTCTAATTTACTTTTAATAAGTTCTTTGTCAACTTCACCAGTAATTAAAACTTTGTCTTTCGGCGTAATTGTTTGACCTTTCCAAACATCATCATCAATTTTCACTATAATATTATTTGTCCCATCGGTAAAACTATATTCATCATCTCCCAATCTTTTAGTAATATAACCGGATAAAGTAACATAAGCATCATCAGGAAGTTTTAGAGCCTCTGCTACACTCATTGGTTTCATATCCTCATCCACAAAACCACCTTGATTGTTCATCATTTTATGCTCCAATTTCGCACAATATTTATCACAATTACAATCATGCTTTGCATATGCATTAGTAGATAGAAAAGTAGTTAAAGCCAATAAAAACAAAATTTTTTTCATACAGACCTCCATAAAAAATAACACTGTCAATATATGAAAAAAACGGTTTATTTCAACTAAATAGAAGGATTAAGAAAGAGCTTATCTCCCACCAAAAGGTTATATTTCCGAGCACTTCCCCCTAAAATTTCCACCACATAACAAAAATCCGCAGCAGACGATATTTTATCTAAAGAAAGGGGTTGTGCATTAGGATAAATATCAACAATAACAAAAGAACAATCAACAAACAACATATCCAAAGGAATATACGTGTTTTTCATCCACATACTTGCCTTAGGATAAGCTCGCAAATCAAAAAACATACCTTGATTTTCTGGTAAATATTTTATAAACATCAAACCTTTCTGCAATTTTTCCGATGTTTGAGCAATTTCGACATTAAAAACCGCTTTATCTGCAATTTTTAATATCTGAGCATTAACATCAAAAGAATAAAAAAACAAAAAAAGTACCAAAATGTATCGCATAAAAAAGCCTCTCAAAATTTACCATAAATTATACATTTCAAGATTAAGCTGTCAATAACGAAACACCAAAACAAAAAAACAAGCCATGCAGAAACACATACAAAACATAAAGAAAAAGCCATCAGAGATTTATATATGGATAACATCTCTATTAATTTTATGTTTAAGTTTCTCTCCCCTTCTTCTTAATTTTATATGGGGCAACCATGACTGGTTACCACTTATTAAAGACAATAGCGTTACTTCAGGACTAATAGAGGGACGTTTTTCCCAATATATACTATTAAAACTTTTATTAATGGGAAAAATTCTCCCCATATTAAATATCATTATCGGCTTCTTTTTTTATAGTATATCCTTATACTGCATAAGCCGATATTATTTCAAATTTCAGCTCACAAAACTTTCAACCGCATTATACATCAGCACTGCAGCAAGCTTGCCTTATATCATAGAAATCCTCTACTTTCATTTCATAACCTTAAGCTTGTTATCCTGGACATTGATCATCACACTATCATTAATTGCCACACAAAAAGCCATCGAAAACAACTTTATTCCATGGGAAATATGCGGATTTACCTTATTATATATTGCTCTTGGCGGATATCCTGGTTGTATTAACATGTACGTAACCGCAGTTTGCTGTCGCCTAATCCAACTCAGAATAGCCAAACAATTGAATTACACCCAGTTGAGTAAACACATTCTGGCCCATGCAATAAATCTCATCTTAGCGCTTGGATTGCTAAAAATAACTTTTTACTACTTACAACAACAACATCTTATGATGAATATGTATAATAGTCAGGCCGCCACCCCTACTGAATTAATACAAAAATTGCCCACTATCATCCAAGCCGGTATTATAGGATTTACAGAAACACAACCGTTTTTAAGTTTCTCCTTAAAGGGGATACTCTCAACAATTTTCATAATTTTTCTTATTAGTATCTTTATTCAAACATTCAAAACCAACAAAAAAACAAGTAATATCTTGCTCATTTTGATATTGATTTTAGGCTTAATCATCAGCTTAAAATTTTCCGCATGGCTAATATCAAATAACGCAGACAACGCTTTTGCCAAACTTGATCCCGCAACATCAATGGTACGCACCGATTTTTACAGTTATCCGACCCTAATTTTGTTTTGTTTACTTTTCATACAAGAGCAAAAAAAGCAAATATTAAAAAATATAAGTTTTATTTGCGCTGTATTTCTTTTAGTAACTAACATAAACACCAACCTAAACTTCAGCAAAATTCACTTACTTGGTTTTACTGCTGAAAATAAATTATTGGAACGCATAACAAACAGACTAGAAAACCATCCTCAGTATCTAAGCAATAATTTATACACAATTATTCAAGCTGGCGAAATCCCTCTCCGCCCTCAATATTATCAAAAAAAGCTCAATGAAAAATACGGATATTACACGCTAAACACCCCTTATTCCAGACACTGGATTGCTTTTGAATATTACAATTTCTACGCACCGCAAAACTTTGTACAAGAAGGCACATCCATAAAAATGGAAGACATCACCCCAGAAATGATAACTTTCTTATCTACCCAAATGACTTCATGGCCTCATCCCTATTCAGTATATATTGATGACAAATACGTCATCATCGCCCTAACATCTGAAGGAAAAGAGCTGTTACGCAATCAATTTAAGCTACTGCATTTAAGCCCACAACTACGGAGATAACATGAAAGAATTTCTAAAAAAGCTAAATCTTCTTCCCGATAAAACCGACCTAAAAGCTTGGCTAATTAGTTTTGGCATTATAAATTTCGCTTTCTTATACCATACCTTAAATTTCATGTGGGGCAATCATGATGTAAAATTCATCAAAGAAGAATTACTCTTATCATCCGGACTTTTTGAAGGAAGATTTACGCAATTTATTCCCTATCGTCTTTTAACTTCAGGTCAGATTCTACCCATATTAAACAATCTACTCGGATTCACATTCCTAACCATAGGTTTATGGGTTCTCGCCAAATATTGGAACATCAAAAAATCTCTAATCGGGTATATTTTATTTATATCCTTTACCGCCACCCAACCTTATACTTTATCTTGGATGTATTTCACTTTTATCACCATCAGCTGCCTACTCTGGACATTACTGGCTGCTTTGGGATTATTTTTATCAGAACACATCAATAACAGTCATTGCAAACTAAGCTTAAGCTGTTTATCAATTCTTTGTTTTTACTTAACGTTAGGCGGATACCCCCCAATAATCAACATGTTTTTTGTGTGTTTAGGCGGAAAAATCATCATCAGCTATGTTTTTGAACAAAAAAGCCTAAAGCAACTATTTCACATTCACAAATTTACGATTTTAAATATAATAATTGCTGCCATTCTATTCAAAATCAGCCTTTTCTACCTCCCCCCAAACAACGTCTATAATCTGGAAACAGAAAGCTTGAGCAACCTTCCTCACAAATTTATACAAACCATAAACATTTCTTTTAAACAATTTTTCATCACAGTTCCTTTTATGGAAAAGGGATATAAACTTTGTTTAGCGATTATGTCGTTTATAGCCATCATCGGCACACTGCTTATCCCATCAAAAGCCACAAAAAAAATGCTAACCTTATGTTTTTGGATAGGAACAATTTGGGCAACCGCGTTAACAACTTTTCTCGTTACACCGCACACTGAATACGTATCGCGCATAGACTTTTACGGCTTTGGATTTTTATATGCTTTAGCGGCTGGAATTTTATTAACACTTACCCCAAAAATCTACCAAAGTTTCGGAGTAATAATTATCACATGTCTGCTATGTTTAAATATTTTAAACGACTATCAAGCACTAAAAATTTGGAAACAGGGACATGAAGCCGAATTTCAAATTTTAGATAACATCGTTGAAAGAATAGAAAATCATCCTCAATTTGATGCAAATCATCAATATCGCTTTTACCAAGTAGGCGACATCTCTTTACGCCCCAACTACTACAATGGTTCTTTTGAATTTAACGATGTTTTTCTCTTAACTATTCCATATTTAGCTATGTGGCAAGGCAGCAATTTATTAGAATTTTATACCCCCACAACCTACATTGACCATAAATTACCCTTGCTCCCCGAAGATATTACGCCGGAAGTTTATGATTTCTTTATGCATAAAGCCCAACCATGGCCGCACCCTAACTCGGTATATGTTAACCAAGACATTATCATAATCACATACAATCAACCCGAACTGGATAATTTCAAAAAGCGCATACGCACCTTATATCCATAAAGAATAAATTTATTTGTTAATAAAAAACTTACAGTTTTGTGCTACAAAAGAGCTAAATCGTCATAACAAAATTAATGGGTGACACCTATGAAAAAAGCCACAAAACTTGCCTTAATAATCCCTTGCTATAATGAAGAAGAAATCCTTCCACAAAGCATTAAAAAGCTATCAAAATTATATGAAGATTTACAAAAAGATGAATTAATCACCAAAGACAGTCAAATTGTTTTCGTAAACGACGGTTCAAAAGACAACACGTGGCAATTAATTGAAAAAGCCCATAAAAAATCATCCTACCTTAAAGGGATTTGTCTATCACGCAACTTTGGCCATCAAGAAGCTTTACTTGCCGGATTATATAATACAGATGCCGAAATATACATAACCATAGATGCTGACCTGCAAGATGATATTAACGCCATCAAACCCATGATAAAAAAATATCAGGCTGGATGTGATATTGTATATGGTGTCAGAAACAAACGAGATACAGATAGCGTTTTCAAGCGTAGCTCCGCCATTTTATTTTATAAATTAATGAAATTACTTGGAGTTGAATTAGTCGCCAACCATGCCGACTTTCGTTTATTAAGTCGCCGTGCCGTAGAAACAATGTCAGAATTCAAAGAGAAAAATCTCTTTTTACGAGCCATTGTTCCGTTAGTTGGCTTCAAATCCGACTGTGTATACTATGAACGCAAAAAAAGAGAAGCCGGACAAACTAAATATCCTTTAAGAAAAATGATTTTATTTGCCTTAAAAGGAATATCTAGTTTTTCAGCCATGCCACTTCATTTAATCACGCTTTGTGGCATGCTTATATCCGCCTTAAGTTTCCTCTTAATGATATGGACCGTCTATGGATATTGCACTGGCTCCACCATTGTCGGTTGGGCATCACTCATGTCTGCCATAACCTTTTTCAGCGGTATTACTATTTTATTCATGGGAATAATCGGCGAATATATCGCAAGTATTTTCGTTGAAGTCAAAAATCGTCCAACTTATATCATAGATAAAAAATTGGATTAAAAATGACAAACACTTCCACCACATCAGCCGCAAAAACAGAAACGTCATTTTACCTAAATAGCGCATTAAAACTCTATTTAATCAGCCTCATAGCCTATCTGCCATTTCTGTTTAACTTTATGTGGGGAAATCACGATTGGGAATGGATAAAAACAGGAACCCCCATCGAAAGTGGTTTATTTGAAGGACGCTTCTCACAATTTATTTTGCAAAATGTACTTTTCAGCGGACAAATTCTTCCTTTTCTAACTCTTTTAACTGCATTAGCCTTTTTTTGTATCGGAACAATTTTGCTCCTCAAATTATGGAACATTCCGCCCAAAACTAAATTATACTTACTCATCGGCGCCTTAACCACCACCGCCCCATATACTTTATCTTGGCTATATTTCGCATTTATAACCTTAAGTTGCTTATCTTGGAGTTGCACTGTTATATATGCATACTACTTATTAGAAAAAAAGCATATCATCCGTTTTATAAGCGCCATTATTCTGTTCACATTATCACTAGGCGGCTATCCTCCGGTTATTAACCTCATCGGTTTGCTCTTATTTAGCTTAATCCTTAAAGACTTATGCTTAAAAAAATTAACAATCACAAGTATTTTGCACAAATATACCACGCATATATACACTGTTGTATTAAGCGGAATTTTATTCATCATTATTCAACAACTACTCAAACACTATCATTTACAATACGCAACATACAATACGGCAGAATTAAACATCACCCAAATTCCCACCCAAATTGCTTTTTGTTTACAAACAATGGTTCAACAATTTTTCATTACAACCAGTTTTATCGGAAAATTTTATAAATACTGCGGTTTCTGTTTATTTTTATTAAGCCTAATCGTCCTCTGGCATAATCTTCCGAAAAAGTTATCCTGTATGAGCTTATATATTCTCAGCATACTTGGACTTCTTTTTTCAAGCCAACTAACGGTATTTTTAACTCCCAACACGGCTCAAGTTTTGTATGAACCACGTATTGACTTTTTCGGCTTAATGTACATCTACATTTTTGCTATAAGCATCCTTTGTTCTATTTCCAACAATTTCATTCGCAACCTATGCTATCTTGCAGGATTTTTCTTAATCTTCAATAATATAAACACACAAGCCTTTGCCGCCAAAGTTTGGCAACTAGGATATCAATCAGAAATGCGCTTAAGCGAAAGAATTATAAAACAACTAGAACAAGAACCGCATTTCAATCCAAATGAAAAATATACATTTGTACAAAGTGGCACAACAGATTTACGTAGCCGTTTTTACCACCATAACAACTTAAGCAAAAAAGACGGATACACTCTAACAGCCCCTTATATTCCATGGCATTTACCATCAAAATCCTATCAATTTTATTATCCGCAAGAATTTGTTTCAGCTGATTTTGATGTTTATTGGAGTTATATTGATGAAACACAAATCGCCATCACTCCCACTCTTATCAACTACCTTACCAAACAAGCTCAACCATGGCCTTCGCCAAGCAGTATTTATATCTCACCGGAGCTAATTATCCTAACTCTCAGCTATGATGGTAAAATTCGTGGTCAAAATTGGATAAATGAACAAATAAAAAAATCAACACCGTTATTTTTGAATAAATAAAATTATCCTCACGGCAAAGAATTTTATTGTCAATCAGAAGAAGCTCGCATAAAATCCGAGCAATAAAGGATAGAAAATGATTGAAGCAGAAAATCAAGAACTCTCATTAGGAGGCAACATTTGGAACATAGCCGACACGGACGAACGAGAAACCGAACGAATGTGCCGACAATTGGGTTTATCTCCAAATCTAAGTAAGCTCTTACTGTTGCGCGGAATTGACACAACTTCTGCCCCATATTTTCTAAATCCAAAACTTTCCACTTCCATGCCTAATCCAAGCGTCCTAAAAGACATGGATAAAGCAGCAAGCCGTATAGCTGATGCTATCATCAATCATCAAAAAATCGGCATTATCGGCGACTATGACGTTGACGGAGCCACCTCCACTTCTGTTTTGAGATTATTTTTAACTTATAATAATGTAGAAACAGCCGTCCACATTCCTGAGCGAGAAGAAGGATACGGACCAAGTGATTTGGCTTTTCAAGAATTTTCAGATTTCGGAGCAAACTTAGTCATTACCGTAGACTGTGGAACAACAGCTTTTGACATATTGGAAAGAGGTGCCGAAAAATTTGAAATTATTGTCCTTGATCACCACGAAGCAGAAACAAAACTACCTAAAATATATGCTGTCGTTAACCCCAAACGCCTAGACCAAAACGATGAACATCCAGACTTAGGCTATATGGCAGCGGTAGGGGTTGTATTTATGACAATTGTCGCCGTCAATCGCCTACTAAGAGAAAAAAACTTTTACACCACCGAACATCCGGAACCTAATTTAATGCAGTGGTTGGATTTAGTTGCTTTAGGTACTGTTTGCGATGTTGTAACCTTATTAGGAATAAACCGTGCGTATGTAACGCAAGGCTTAAAAATAATGTCCAACCGCCAAAATTTAGGACTAAGAACTTTATCCGATTTATCTGGTATAAATGAAAAACCTGACGCCTATCATTTAGGCTTTGTACTTGGTCCAAGAATAAATGCAGGCGGCCGTGTTGGAAAAGCCAGTGTCGGAAGTAGACTTCTCTGCTCTACCAATCCTTTGGAAGCACAAAAATTGGCAGAAGAACTCAATACATTCAACCAAGAACGCAAAGATATAGAATGTTTCGTGTTAGAACAATCTATTGAAATATTAGAAGGCACCCCTCAAAGTTGGCCCATGGCATTTGTATATAGCAAAGGTTGGCACCAAGGTGTAATTGGTATTGTCGCTGGAAAATTAAAGGAACGTTACAATTTACCGGCTTTTGTAATGAGCATTGAAGAAGATGAAGTCAAAGGCTCTGCACGCTCAATTCCCGGCATTGATTTAGGAGCATTAATCATAGCCGCCAAAGAAAGAGGCGTTATTACCAAAGGTGGTGGCCATACTATGGCGGCAGGCTTCTCCTTAACTGAAGAGCAAATTCCCCTATTTGAACAATTCGCCGGAGAATATATTGCTAAGAGCTTGAATAACACCAAACCACACCCGATATTAAATATAGATTTAAGCTTAAATTTAACAGCTGCTAATCACAATTTATGCAAAGAAATAGAACAACTTAAACCATTCGGTACGGGCAATCCGGAACCATTAATTCTCATCCGTAATGTATATTTTGAAAAACCATACATCATTGGAAGCGGACATATCAAGTGCGAAATAAGTACTTTAACTAAAGAACGGTTGACAGCCATTGCTTTTAAGATTGCCGATACAGAAATAGGCAAAGAAATTTTAAGCAAACGCCACGATTGTTATGATGTTGTCGGCAATTTACGCTTTAATCATTGGAACAATCGCACCACATTGCAATTTATGATTACCGACATTAAGAGGGCAAGATGAAAAAATCTCAAATCAAAAAACTACGCAAAACTATTAAACAAAAACAAAACAAACCAAGTTTTTTTGGATATGTAATATCCAAGCTAAAAACTTATTTATTCACGGGTATTCTAGTAACAGCCCCTGTAACTATCACTTTTTACATGGCATACGAATTATTCATATGGATGGATAAATGGACGCGCGCTTTAATTCCGCCCCAAGTTGTAGCTCATGAATTAATTCCCTACATTCCGGGAGTTGGTGTAATCATCTTGATTGCTATTTTAATTGTAATTGGTATGTTCACCACTGGGTTCATCGGCGGATTTTTCGTACGCCTAGGCGATTACATCGTTTCAAAGATGCCTTTAATTTCAAGCATTTACTCATTACTAAAGCAATTGTTTGAAACAATTTTCTCCCAAAAATCAAAATCTTTCAAAGAAGCAGTATTATTAGAATATCCTCGCAAAGGTATTTGGATAATCGGATTCCTCGCCGGAGATACCACCGGAGAATTGGCGCATAAATTACACAACAAAAAAATGTTAAGTATTTTCATACCCACAACCCCTAACCCAACTTCTGGCTTTCTAATTATCGTACCTGCAGAAGACGTAATAAAATTAAAGATGAGCGTAGAAGACGCCTTAAAATATGTCGTATCGTGCGGCATTGTCGTACCGGAAGAAGAAAAGGAAACTTTTACCCGCAAAGCGCTTGACAAACATCCGCAATAGGTTTTTAATCACACTGAAAGTGATATTTGACTTATCACTTTGTGTGGATTTAACCTAACTTGTCCGACACCTGATAGGACTAAACAAGGAGAACTAAAATGAACAGGACTGCGGAATATGTGTCCCTAGGACACCCAGATAAAATTGCCGATTTTCTTTCAAGCTATCTTTTAGATGAATGTATCAAACAAGATAAAAAAGTACGCTACGCCGTAGAGGTAATGGTCAAGAATAACAACATCATCTTCGGCGGAGAAGTCAGCGGCAAAGTCAAAATTGAAAACTTAACCGACATTGCCAAACAAGCCTTACGTAACATTGGCTATGATGAAGAATATAGCCAAATTTGGCAGACAGATGCTATTGACATCAATCAGATAAAAGTAACCAATCTCATTAGTGCTCAATCAGAAGAAATAGGTCAAGGCATTGATGCAAACGGCTGGGGAGATCAAGGCGTATTTGTGGGCTATGCAGAAAAGAGCCAAGGATTAATCAATCAAGAACTTTATTTAGCAAAAAAACTCAACCAAGCCCTTTACGAAAAAGCTCAAACTTCTGAAAATCTAGGCTTAGATATAAAAACCCAAATAACCTTAAACGAAAGAGGCAAAATTGTAACCGCCATTGCTGCTGTTCCCATGCTTAAACCAGAAGATTTAAGTACATTTATTGAGGAGGTACTAGAACAAAAGCCACAAAATTTAATCATTAATGGCACGGGGTGTTATAAATGTCATTCATCAATAGCCGATTGTGGCATTACCGGCAGAAAATTAGCTTGCGATTTCTACTCCACTGCTTGCCCCGTTGGTGGCGGTTCTCCATGGACGAAAGACCCAAGCAAAGCTGATTTAACCTTAAATTTATATGCTCGTAAATTGGCAATACAATACCTTGAAGACAATGACGCATGCTGTGTATATTTATCTTCGTGTATTGGAAAATCACAACTTCCAAGTGCTGTTATCAAAACAATCAAAAGCGGAAAAATCAAGATTGCCGACATCTGCCCGAATTGTGAACCGAAAGCTGTCATTGAAGAATTAAAACTAGCTCGTCCGATATACAAAGAACTATGTCGCAAAGGCTTAATGAGTTACTTTGATACTCAAGGCAACCCGACAATTTAACCATATAGACGAGAAAAAATCCATACAAAATCAAAACAAAAAAGGAGCGATAAAATCGCTCCTTTCATTTAGTTTAGACTTAACTTCTACTTCTTAGACGTTTGTGTTTACATCATCAGCATCTTCTTTTTTAATTATCTTATTAAGAAGCTGCTGTCCCGCTTCAGAACCAGCCAATGCTTCAAGCATAGCTCCTAAGTTCTGACCACCTTTTGCAGAGAAGAGTTCCATTACGGAATTAACCCCCTCGTTCAAATTACCTCCGGCATTAGCAATAATCTTAATATCAGCATTACCCAAGTTCTTAGCCTGTTCAACACCGACTTCTTTGATTGCATCAACTTTTCTGATTTCAATCAAATACTTCTGATAACCTTCATTATTACCGATTTCCTTAGCCAACTCAATTTGAGGAGCCACTTCTGCGTTACCCAGTTTTTCCTTAGCTGTAGCTTCTGCAGCACCCTTCGCTTCAATACCTTCGGCTTCTTTTTTAGTCGCAACCAAATTAGCTTCGGCCTCCTTAGTTTTCTTCACATAAGCAGCCTGAGCATCATGGGTTGCAGCTTTTTCGTTCTGCTCAGCCACCAATACTTTAGCTTCAGCTTCAATTTTCTGAGCTTCTTTCTGCTGTCCGGCAACAATAACGCCTGCTTCAGCTTCGATACGTTGTTTATCTTTGCCGGCATTAGCCTTGATAATAACTTCTTGCTTATCAATCTCAGCTTGACGCACAGTCTTAACTTGGATAACATCCATGTCTTTTTCCTGTGTGATTTTCTTTTGCTCTGCAATCTCTTGCTTAGATTTTTCCTGAGCAATACCGACAGCTTTTTCTTGATTAGCAGTACGCTTACCAACCTCTTCAGCTTTTTCCTGTTCCTTAATAGCAATAGCCTTTTCAGCAGCAATTTCAGCTTCTCGAGCTTCTTGTCGATTCTTGGCTACTTCTTTGCGAGATTCCATATCAATACAAGATTTTTTCTTTTCCATGATATTGGATATAACCTTTTCGCCTTCTTTGTCTCGAACATCCATAAGTTCTATGCTCTTGACCGGAACAATACCCCATTCTTTAAGATTCTCTATCACTTCTTCGGTAAATTTCTCACCATAAATAGAACGTTGAGTCATAATTTGATCTAGAGTATCATTTGCTAAAATAGAACGAACAGCACTTTGCACAATGCTGGTCAGATGGCTTTCCAGAGTTTCGTTATCCTCAATGCGGGAAGCCGCTTGGCGGTAATCTGCAATGCGGAAAAAGGCTGTAACATCAACAACAAATGGCAATTTATCTTTGTCGTATGCCTCATAATCTTCCAAATTGACTGAGAAGTTTGAAAGAGGCAAAACCTGTACTTCAACACCCCAAATCGGCATCCAAATTGGAATCTCATAATAAACATTACCTGCCGTTTCATCTTTGCCAAGGTCCGAATTAGGCTGTCCATAGATATCCGTTGATTTCGTACGCCTCACAACATGAACTTCAGAAGGTTTTACTACTCGTCTCAAAGACAAAATCCATCTAACGATGATGAACACAATCACTACCGCAATGGCTATGCCAATCCACGGTAAATAAGTCATAAACTCATTCATAAAAATTTAAATTTAATTTTAGTGAAACAATAATTATTAATCTCGGCAAGAGATATACAAAACAAAAATAGCTTTGTCAAGCGTTTTGTCAAAAAAATCACTCACGCAACCTCAAATCAACACCTCAAAGATTCACTTAAGTATTTTAAAAATTTTAAAAAATTTGCATTTTTTTACCTTTCCCCTATTGCTTAGCCAAAAAGTGCTCCCTATATAAGTTAACAGAAAGATTTTATAAACGTAATTAAAGGATTTAAGAAATGAGCAATAAAGTATTAGGTATTGACTTAGGTACAACAAACTCCTGCTTTGCGATTATGGAGGGTGGAGAGCCAAAAGTACTGGAAAATTCCGAAGGTGCAAGAACCACACCATCTATGGTTGCTTTTACAGATACAGAAACCTTGGTTGGCTATCCAGCAAAACGTCAA
>CALXTN010000022.1 GCA_944391405.1 uncultured Alphaproteobacteria bacterium
CGCCATTTATCAGGTCTTCACTGCTCTTTAGACCATAGCCGTCTTCACTGCCTTTTATCATTTTGCTTATTTCGGTTGTGTTGGTGTAACTTGAAATATCGGTTGCATTTGCTTTATAGCATCCAGAACTTTCATCAAAAGTACATAAATTGCCTTCTGGACATTCTTCATTGCTGTTATAATAACCTTGTTCAGTATTACATGTGTAGCTACAGGTGTTACAGGTATTTTCTCCTGATTTGTTTTCTGTAGGAGTTGGTAGGGCAATTTTTCCGGTTTCTGTTGGACAAGTGATATATTCACCTTCTGGACAATCTTTAGCGGCGTCTTTTATGTAACATCCTCTGGACCCTTTATCAAATGATTTATATATGCAAGAATATCCGGGATTTGCACTTTCACAATAGTTTTTGCGTGAATATTCTCCTTGTTGTTCATCGCACAATGTTCCTATATAGCAATTACTTATGCTGTCAAGAGTACAACTTCCCATGCTAACGGCGCAAATGCTTTCTGTTCTAAAATATCCTAAATAGTAATTACATTCATAGGTACACGTTACACATTTATTTTCACCACTGTAATTTCCGGTTTCTTTTTCTGTTGTGAGGTTTCCTTCTTTTGGGATACATTCTCCTTGTGGCATTTCATCTACGGGACAACTTTTAGCAGAGCCTTTTCCTACGCAACCATTTTGGTATACGTTGCATTCGTAACCTTGATTAAAATTGCTGCATGTTACTTCTGTATCGTAGTAGCCTTTTTCGTTATCGCATTGATTTGGCACATAACAACCTGAAGCTATGTTTGAAACGCATATGTATTCAGGATTTGCACTTAAACAAGTTTCTTCGTCGGTATAGTATTTTTCTGCGGTGTTACATGTATATGTACATTTATAGCAGGGCTGCTCTCCTGATAAATTACCACTCTCAACAGCATTAGTTATATTACCTGTTTTGTCTTCACAACTTAGATATTCATCTGTTGGACAGGAACGTATTTCGTCTTTTATATAGCATCCATTTTCTGTTTTGCAGGTGTAACCGGCGTATATTTCTTCGCATTGTTTTTGTGTGTCATAGAAGTTTTGTTCTGTGTTGCATGTTTTAGGGAAGTAGCACCCGCTGGTTTCATCTATGGAGCATATTTTATTGGTGTGAGCGGCATTACAAGTTTCTTCTTGCTCATAATATTGAGCTTCCGTATCACATTGGTAGGTACATGTATAACATTGAGCATCTCCGGAGGTGTTTTCCGTTGCTTCGGAAGATACTAATTTTTTGCCATTGATGATTGGACAACTGGTATATTCATTTTCAGGACATGGCTTAGCACTGCCTTTTATATAACATCCTCCGGATATAATGCATGAATATCCTTTGTAGTGGTCTTCACATGTTTCAGATTTGTTATAAAAATGGTTTGTTTCATCACAAGTTGTAGGTTGATAGCATTGAGCTGTAATATTTAATTCACAAAGTTTTCCGGGATGAGCTGTTGTACATTCATTTTCTGCGGTGTAAAAGTCTCTGGCGTTATCGCAACTATATTCGCAAATATTGCATTCATATTCTCCGGTATAATTTCCGCTTGGTTTAGATGTAACATTGTTTCCCTCTCTTTCCGGACAGGTTGCATATTGGCCTTCCGGACAGTTGAGGGCAATATCTTTAATATAACATCCATCTTGTGATTTACAATCGTATCCGACGTTGTTTTGCATACATTTTTCTAAACTTTCATAATATCCCTGATTTTCATCACAACCGGTTGGTGTGTAACATGATGATAAATTATCAAAACTACAGGTGCGTCCCGTGTTATTGCTTGTGCATAATTCATCACTAATGTAATATTTGTTTGAGGTATCGCATTCATATGAACAAGTATAACATTTTTCAGTGCCGGAATAGTTGCCACTTTCAATGTATTGTGTTGTGTTTCCTGTTTTATTTGGACATTTCCCGATGAGATATTCATCTTTTGGGCAAGATGCTGCTTCTGTTTTGATGAAACAGCCTGATTCGACATCGCTTTCACATATAAAACCTATGTTTTCCTCTTCACAGATTGTTGATGTTGCATAGTATCCTTCCTCACTTATGCAACTGTAATTGCAACGATAGCAAGCTTCTTCGCCAGCGTAGTTGCCAGATGGAATTTCTTCAAGTTTATTGTGAGGCCGTTCAACGCAGCCTCCGGCTGTATACTCATTTTGAGGACAGGTCCGTGCTTGACCTCTTATATAGCATTGGCTTTCTGCATCTATTTGACAGAAATATCCAATATTGGCGTTTTCACAATCTACATTTGTATCGTAATAGGAGTTTAATGTGTCGCAGCCAGATACTTGATAACATCCTATTTCTTCATTGCGATAACATGTTTTTCCGGGGTTTGATGCTGTACAATCATCATTATTATCGTAGTAACCTTCATCTGTGTTGCAGGTATAGATACAATTGTAACATGCTTCTTCTCCCGTCATACTGCCACTTGCGGATTCTGATACACTCGTTCCAGCTTTTTCTGGGCATTTGCCGGTTGTGTATTGCCCCGCAGGACATTCTTTGGGAGTTCCTTTGATATAACATTCTTCATGATAAATACAAGTATAGCCGGGGAAAGCTGCTTCGCATGCGCTATTGCTGATATACCACCCCATATCTGTTCGACAACCGGAAACCATGTAGCATTGTGAGTTACTGTCTAAGGCGCATGAACGACCAGTATTTTCTGATTCACAAGTTTCTGGTTCATTGTAGTATCCTTCGGCGCTTAGGCAGGTGTATTTACATGTGTAACATTTTTCTTCACCGGTATAATTTCCGCTTTCTATTTCTTCTACATCATTACCTACACGATCTTGGCATTTTCCTGCGGTATATTCTCCTGTTGGACAATTCTTTATTTCTCCTTTTGTATAGCAACCATCTTGTGAAATGCACTCGTACCCCTTAAACGTTTCAGTGCATGATGAATAGGAGGCATAAAAACCTCGTTCATTATCACAGCCTGTTGGTGTGTAACAGTTTATACTGCTGCTAAATTCACAATAGTGAGAAGGATTAGCTATATTGCAATCTTCTTTTTGGTTGTAATATTTCTGTTCTGTATCACAGGTATATTCACAGGTGTTGCAAAATTCATCGCCTGATTTGTTTTCTGTCGGTGTGGCGGTTGCTTTGTGGCCTTCTTTGCTGGGGCATGTTACATATTCTCCACTTGGACATTGTTTTTCGGCACCTTTTATATAGCAACCATTTTGGGTTTGGCATGTATAACCATTGTAATGATTTTCACATGTGATTGGATCATCATAGAAATTTTGTGATTGATCGCATTTTGATGGTTTGTAGCAACCAGATATCGAATCAGATGTACAAATGTACTCTGGTTGAGCTATATTGCAGGCATCTTCGGTTTCATAGTAGCGATTTTCTGTATCACATCTATAAGAGCAGGTGTTGCATTCTGATTCGCCTGAGAAATTACCTGTTGGCGATGGGGTTGCGATGTTTCCTTCAATGCTTGGACAAACAGTATACTGTTCATCAGGGCATTGCAGAGGTTCGCCTTTGGTATAACAGCCATTGCTTCCTTGGCAATTGTAACCTTTATAGTTTGTCAGACATTGCTCTAAATTTTCAAAAAAACCATCTTCTGCGCTACAGCTTGCCGGTATATAACAGCCGGAGGCCATGTCTGATACGCAGATAAATTCTGGAAAAGCTTGTTTGCAGTTATCTTCTGTTGTGAAAAATCCACCTTCTGTGTCACATGTGTATTGACAAGTATAGCATTGTTCTTCTCCACTCATTGCTCCACTGGCTATTTCTTGAATGATATTACCGTCTTTGGGCGGACAGTTGCCGGTTGTGTATTGCTCGGAAGGACACGCTTTCGGTTCGCCTTTGATATAGCAGTCGTTTTGTAATGTGCAGGTATATCCATTATTATTTTCTTCGCAGGTTTCTTTTTGGTCATAATTTCCTTTGTTTATATCGCATCCGGTGGGGATAAAACAGCCTGACGTATCATCATTAGAACATATTTTTGTGGGGTGTGCACCGGTGCAATCTGTTTCATCTTTGTAATAATTATTTTTTGTATCGCATGTATATTCGCAAGTGTAACAAGGCGCATCTCCAGCAAAATTGTCGGTTGCGATTTCATTAACTATATTACCAGTTTTTCCGGGACACATTCCACTGGTATATTCATCGGTTGGACATGATTTCGGTGTGCTTTTGGTGAAGCATCCGGAAGTGTTTGCACAATTCCATCCAGGGAAAGCTGCTGAGCATAATTCGTTGCTATCATACCAACCAGCACCGACATTACAGCTTCCAGGGATATTACAACCTGAGGTTTCATCTAATTCACAAAGATTTCCTGGGTGGTTTTTTAGGCAATCTCCTTGATTGTCATAATAGTTGTTGCTCGTATCACATCCATAAGAACAACTGTAACAAGGCGCATCTCCGGCATAGTTTCCGGTTGGAGATGGTGTGGGCACTTTTCCGTCCTTTTCTGGACATTCCGTATATTCATCTAATGGACATGTTTTTGCCACGCTCTTTACATAACAATTGTTTTCGGTTTTAGTGCAGGTGTAGCCTCGGTTTGCTAATTCACAAGAGCCGGTGTCGTCATAGTAATTATTTTCTGTGTCGCATGAATATGTGCAGATATAGCATTGTTTTTCTCCAGAAAAATCTGATGTCGCAGATGGTTCAACAGTGTGTTCGGCTTTGGGTGCGCATTCTGTATATTGCTCGTCGGGACAGTCTTTGGCTTCCGCTTTTTGATAGCATCCATTGCTCTGAATGGCACAAGTGTAACCGATGTTTGCAGTTTCACAAGTGTCTTGCGCTTCGTAATATCCTGCGGAGGTATTGCATTTTGTTGGAATGTAGCATGATGTTGTTGGTTCTAGTTCGCATTCCAGTCCAGTATTAGCGTTGAGACAACTTTCTTTATCATCATAGTGTTTTTGAGCGGTGTCGCATTTGTCTTTGATATAACATGAGGATGCGCTATCGATAGTGCACAAATGTCCCGTATTCGCGGCGGTACAACTTCCGTTATCATCATAATAACCGTTGTTTGTGTTACAACCGCTGACACGGTAACAACTTGAGGCTTCATCTATGCTGCACATTTTGCCGGTATTGGCTTGTTCGCATGATGTGTCGCTATCGTAGTATTTTTCTGAAGTGTCACATGTGTATAGACATGTAAAACACTGATTTTCCCCGCTCATGTTTTCGGTTGGTGTTTGTGAAACGGTGTTACCTGTTTTTTCTGGACATTGGCCTTCTAAGAATTCTTCTGCTGGACAATCTTTGGCGACGTCTTTAACATAGCATTTTTCTTGGAGTTTACATGTGTAGCCTATGTTTGCATCTTCGCAGTCGCTTTGTTCTTCGTAATAACCTCCGGCATTATTACATCCTGACGGTACATAGCATCCTGATTCTTGGTTTAAATTACAGAATTGTTCAGGGTTGGCTTGTTCGCAGGCTAGTGTGGTGGTGTAATATTTTTCTGCTTCATTACATTGATATGCGCACGTATAGCATTGTTTTGCGCCGGAAAAGTTGTCTGTTGGTGTCGGAATTGCCGTATTACCTGTTTTTTCAGGGCATTCGGTATATTCTTGTTCCGGTTCACTCGGACAAGGCTTATCTCCTCCTTTGACATAGCATCCGTAGGATTCCGTGCAGGTGTAACCTATATAATAATTTTCACATGTGGTTTGTTCGGTGTAGTAATGTTCTGCTTCATTACAAGCTCCTTGAACGTAGCATGAAGATATGGGGTCTTTATTGCATAAGTGTCCTGTGCTTGCAGCTAAACAAGCTTCTTCTTCATCATAATAACCTCCGGCTGTATTACATCCGCTTGGGGTGTAGCATAGCGTGTCTTCATCTTGGGTACAGAATTTTCCGGTATTTGCAGCTTCGCAGGATCCTGCGTCATCATAATAATTTTCGGAACTGTTACATTTGTAACTGCACGTGTAGCATTTTTCATCGCCAGACATGTTTCCTGATGGGTTCTCAATTGCGGTTGCTCCAGGACGTTTGGGGCATTGTCCTTTTAGATATTCTCCATCGGGGCAGTCTTTGGCTGTGCCTTTAGTGTAGCAACCATCTCCGGCAGATGTACAATAATAGCCGGTTTCTTTTTGTTCGCAAGTACTCACAGAATCATAATAGCCCAGCATTGGATTGCATCCAGTGGGTTTGTAGCATTGAGCTTCTTTGTCATAACTACATATTTTACCATAGTTTGAACCGGTACAGCTTTGATTATCCTTATAATATTTTAATTGGTTGTTACATGTGTATTCGCATATACCGCAACTTACAGTACCGGCATAATTGCCACTTTCTTTTTTGACAACCGTGTTGCCTTTTCTGGGTGTGCATGTTGTGGTTTCACCTTCTGGACAGGTTTTGGCTGAGCCTCGCGAATAGCAACCGTTATTTTCTATCACATTGTAGCCTGGAAATTGTGAGCTGACCTCTTCTCTTGTGTCATAGTATCCTTGCGCATTGTCGCAACCGGTTACTTTGTAACAATTTGAATTACTGTCAAACGCACAAGTTTTGTTATTGTTAGCTATAAGGCATTCTGTGTTTTTATCGTAATATTTTTTAGAGGTATCGCAACCTGATACTTTATAACAGCCGGATGGTTGTACAGCAGAGCATAAATTACCGATATGGGCTGTTGTGCATTGGCTTTGGCTGTCGTAGTAGCCTAATTCTGTTTGACATTGATAAGAACAACGATAGCAACGGTTATCTCCTGAATAGTTTGGGGTGGCAATTTGTGATGATGTCTGTCCCTCTATATCAGGACAATTGCCACTGGTGAATTGATTGGCGGGACAAGCCTTTTCGCTTCCTTTTGTGTAGCAACCGTTCTTAAATAAGGCATTGTATCCAGGATATTTTGCAGAAAATTCTGCTTCATTGTCATAATATCCTTTGGAATTATCGCATCCTCCGGCTTTGTAACACCCCGACGCTTCATTTAAACTACAGTTTTTTCCTGGGTTGGCAACTTCACAGTTTTCTGTGCTTGGGTAATAGCCTTGTGTTGTGTTACAGCTGTATGAGCATGTGTAACATTTATCATTACCGCTCATAGAACCACTTTCTATATATTCTACTTTGTTGCCGATAACTGGGGGACATTTGCCGTTGGTATATTGATTTTCCGGACAAGGGGTGGGTGTGTAAGTACAACGATAGCATTTATTGCTACCGGACAGATTGCCTGATTCTGTTTGGGTTAATGTAAAGCCTTCTTTTTCTTCACAGCTTAGAGCTTCTCCGTCAGGGCACGGAAGAGCAATATCCATGATATAACAACCGTTTTCGTGTTTTTTACAGCTGTAGCCGGGGTAGGTGTTCATACAGCTATTTTGGTCTTGATGAAATCCCGAGGAAACATCACAGGTGTATTGGCATATGTAGCATTGGGCATTGCCGGAAAATGAACTGGATGGGACTTCGGTTAAACTCGTTCCGCTTAAATTTGGACAGCCTCCTTTTAGGTATTGTCCTGCAGGACAATCATCCGGTACACAAGTTCTGTCATCGGCTTTTTTCCAAAATTCTTGGCAGCGATCTAATTTGTATTTTTCTTCGCAGGTTGAACAATGTCCATGCTCTGGACATTCTTCCAAGGGATAATCGTTGACGTTACAGCTTGGACCGGAAGATCCTCCTCCGCCGCCACCTCCGCCTAAAGCTAGCGCACCACCGCCAATTGCGGCTGCTCCCAATACTAACAGACCGGTATCTATGCCTCCGATTTCTTTGATGATTTTACGACATTGTAAATCTGAATTATCATGACATGGAACGCGTACTGATGCTCCAAATTGCAGTAATAGTTTATAAGCGGAATAGTCTTTTTGTTGTTGCGCGATGCAAAGAGCGGTATTTTGTGTGGTGTAGTCTTTAATATTGATATAGCGTTTAAATTCTTCTAAACGTGCGACGTTGGAATTTTTTGCCCAAAGGTATAGATGATACGGAGTCAGCCTTGTGGCTGCCGATACTGTGTTTATATTTATTATCATAACCACGGAAAGAGTGCTTAGCACGTTTCCGAGGCGCTTTATAAAACGTTTCAATAATAGTCTCCGCTTATACACCTTTGGCATTACTTTAAATGTTAATGTTTAATAATCGGTAAAAAATAAACGAAAATTTTATATTGAGTCTAATATTGAGTCTATTTTTGAAGAAAAAGAGTCTTTTCAATTATTTAGATTATCTGTTAACTTCCTTATTACGACTCGCAAAAAAAATATAATTGTGGAATAGATAACAAATTTAATATTTTGTCTATATTGAGGTGAACATATCTGTTTGATTTTAAAAGGGAAATTAAAACTTTTTTTATAAAATTTGGTTAAGATATAAGAAAATTATTTTTGAGAGGAATTGGTAAAATGGATTTGTTTAAAACTGTGGAAACTTTAGTTAAGTTTAAAACTGAAACTGGTGCAGCTTCTGAAATTGATAAATGCTTGGATTATATTGCTTCTTGTTTTGAGGGAACGGATGCTGTTGTGCAAATTGAACGCTTTAAAGACGCTAGTCCGGTTATTTTTATTCGCAATAATCATGATATGCTGCAAGATGCTCTCGTTTTGGGGCATATTGATGTAGTTAGAGCTGATGATAAAATGTTTGTGCCTTATATAGAAGATGGAAAAATGTTTGGGCGCGGTACGCTTGATATGAAATCGTTTGCAGCTGTGGCAATTCATTCCATGCTTTATGTTTTGAAAAATAAACTTCCAGTTAATTTCGGAATTATTCTTTCTACCGATGAAGAAAAAGGTAGTAAAAGCACACATGCGTTTATGGAACGTTTTCCGGCGGTTAATGCCAAAGTTGTTTTGGATAATGATGTGGGGGGAGATATTACCAAAATTATCAATAAATGTAAAAATCCGGTGTTTGTTAAATTGATTGCCGATGGTAAACAAGCTCATGGCTCTACTCCTTGGGAAGGGATTGACGCTAATGAATTGTTAATGCGTTCATTAGCGCGGTTGCGTGCAGACTTTCCTTATTATGACTTAAAAAGCGGCGCGCCTGAAAATACATGGGTAGATACAATGCATGTGGCTCTTCTTAACGGCGGTGAAGTTTCAAATATTATTGCCGGTCATGCCGAAGCTCTGTTAGATGTCCGGCTGACGGAAACTTCTACACTGGAACAACTTGAAATGAAACTTCAGAGTGCTTGTGTGGATGGAGTTACTTATAAAATTGTTTCTTCTTCTACACCGGTGGTTATGAGTGAGACTAATCCGCTTATTCTTGAATATAAAAAATTGGCGGAAAAAATTATGGGTGTTTCTGTGGAATTTCAACAAATCGGTGGAGCAACAGACGCTCGTTTGTTTGCAGAAAAAGGTGCAACCGTGATTATGCACTCCGGCACAGGCGAGGGAATGCACGGCGATGGTGAGTATGTGGTTATGAAATCAGTTGAAGATTTGGCTAAAATCCAAATTGAATATTTGAAATCGCTGGCTCATGACTAATTTGTGGATGAAACCTAATTTTTCGCCTTTATCTCTGATGAATGCGGAAAGCCTTGAAGAAGGAGAGCTCTCGTCAGTTTGTGCGCAAGGGCTTTCCTTTGAAGATCTTTCTTTTGAAAAAACGGAATTTTCAACCGTTAAATTTTCCGGATGTAAATTTAAAAATTGCGATTTTTATCGAGCTTCGTTTGTTAAGATATTGATGGAAAATTGTTCTTTTGCAAATTGCCGTTTTGAGGGAAGCTATTGGGCTGAGGGCTTTGTAGAAGATTGCAAATTTACTGGTTGTGATTTTGCTGAAGCTGTATTCAAAGAGTTTATGTGGCAAGAAGTTAGTATACAGTATGCTAATTTTGACAGCGTGGTTTTTCGCAATGTTTTTTTTCATAAAACCAAAGTGGTTAATTCGGAACTGACAAATTGCAAACTGCAAGGAATTAAGCTGGTTGAAGCCGATTTATCCGGTACAAACTGCTTTAAATCTTATTTTTCTAAAACGGATTTGACGGATACGCTGATTGATGGGATTATTCTTTCTCGTGATTTTGCGGAATTGAAAGGTGCTACGATTTCTCCTCAGCAAGCCGGCGGGCTTATTCAACTCTTGGGGATTAATGTTAAGACAGAATAAAATTCTCTGATGTTTGAGAATATGTTTCTTAAAAGAAAACCTCCGCTCTTTACGGAGGTCTTTTTATAATTGCACGGGAATTTTTTATTCACCTTCTTCTTCATCAGCTTGCGCTTTGCCTTCTATTACGTAGCCTTCATTAAACCACATTCCTAAGTCTATATCGGCACAACGCTTTGAACAAAACGGACGATATTGCGCACTGTCAGTCAATTTGCCACATATAGGGCATTTATGAACTTTAACGACTTTGGCGTTTGTTTGCTCCTGTGATGAAAAAGTTGGATTTTCGTTATTTTCCATTATTAAAGCTCCACACGGCCGGTGCCACCGCATGTTGGGCATTCTTCTGAGAATTGTTCCAACAGTGTCGGGCGACGACGACGACGAAGTATCTCTACATTTCCGGCTTTGCTCAAACCTAAAACGTGTGCTCCTAAAGCATCTCCTGCTAATTCTTCGTCCAAAATATCCATAATGCCACGCATAAAGCGATATTCGCATGAACCGGCAAAATCAATGATAATTTTTCCGGCTAAATTGCGTAAAATGATTTGGCGAGCAATTTCTTTGGCGGCTTCTTTGTTTAAATTATCCATATCGCCTCTGCCAACATTGCCGGCACTGTCTACATCTATTGCAACCAAAGCTCTGGTTTCTTCAATATGGACTTCTCCTCCGCAAGAAAGTTTGATCGTCTTTTGCAAAGCTTCTTGCAGCATATCTTGAACACCATATTCTTCGCTTGGTTCGGCTTTATAAATGATTTCTCCATCAAAGACGGCTTTTATTTTCTCTTCTAATGTATGGTCGTTAATGATGATCGTTTTTAGGCAGTCTTGATAACGACGGATAAGCTCAAATAATGGGTTTTCTTTGGCATATAATAAAGCTGGGGCGGAGGCTGAACGGGCTTTAACACGGATATTTTCATATATATCACGTAATTTACTCATTTCTTCAATCACATCATTGATGTTGGCCTCTGCTGCGGCTGTTCTTACTACCCAACCTTCTTGAGAAAGGACGTTTTTCATAACGGCGTCTTGAAGTTCTCTTACTTTTTCTTCATCGCTGATTTTTGTTGAAACGTCAACATAAGCTCCAAATGGACGATATACCAAATATGTACCGGCAATTTGAACGGCACGGACTAATTTGGCTCCTTTGTCGCCGTGTGCTTCTTTTGAGACTTGCACAACAACACATTGTCCTTCGGTCATGTTTACTTCCAATAAGCCTTTTTCTTGGGCATTCATAAAGGCTTCTTTATTGTCGCCGATATTTACCATAAATCCGTATTTGTTTTCGGATAAATTTATTTTTTTGATGATTCTTCCTAAATAAACGTTGCCTTCTCCGGCTTCACTTTCATTAAATACTTCAAATTCACGCAATACGCCGTTATCTAATACAGCTAAACATGCATCAATTCCTGATTTTTCGTAAACTATCGTATCTGCTTTTATCATTTATTTTGCTCCTTTTTAAAGGTTGCATGGTTATATCTTATTTGATGCCGGTTCCGTCCAGCATGTTTTTAGTTTCGTATAAAGGTAAACCGATAACGCTTGTATATGATCCGACTATTCTTTTTACAAAACCTGCTAAAATTCCTTCTATCTTATAGCCGGCAACACCGTGCCATTCTCCTGATTTTATGTATGTGTCCATTTCTTCTTCAGTTAAATGTTTCATCATGATTTTTGTGGTTACTGTGCGTTGGCTTAAACGACCGTCTTTTGATTTTAGGCAAACAGACGTAATGACACGATGTGTTCTGCCGGACAGTAAACGCATAACGGCGGTTTGTTCTTCATCACTATGAGATTTTTGAATAATTTTTTGACCAACAACAATTATGGTATCTGCACTTAAAATATTTTCGTTGGGTATTTGTGCTGATACAGCCTCTGCTTTGGCGCGAGCAATGCGGCGTATATATTGTAAAGGCATTTCTTGAGGGAAAGGCGTTTCATCAATATTGGCAGCCTCAATCTCTTTGGGTTCATAGCCGATACTCTTTAGCAGTGCCAGACGTTGAGGTGATCCTGATGCTAATATAAAATCTTTGGTGGACATCTATATTTGCTTAGGCCTCATCTTCGTATGTTTTTTCCATGCGCTCATGGCGTTCTTGCGCCTCAACGCATAAAGTGGCAATCGGACGAGCCATTAAACGATCTATACCGATTTCTTCTCCGGTCTCTTCACAATATCCATATGTGCCGTCTTCTATTCTTTCCAGAGCTTCATCAATTTTTATAATTAATTTGCGGGCTCTGTCTTTGGTTCGTAAATCAAGTGATTTATCGGTTTCAAGAGAGGCTCTGTCTATGTCATCGGGTTGATTTAAACCACCTTGACGCAAATCTTCCAAAGTACCACTGGATTGATTTAATAAATCTTTTTTCCATGCTAATAGCTTTTGGCGGAAATATTCCAGTTGCATGTCATTCATGTATTCTTCTTTTTTGTTGGGTACATAGTCCGGTGGCAATGTTACTGTATTTACCATGGTTTTCTCCTTTTGTTTCTTGATAACTCTAACTCCCGTTCTTTTTAGTTTTATGATAAAATAACAACACTTTTTTTAACTGCAAGTAAAAAATCTGATTAATTAACTAGCTAATCTTATTTTTAGTATGTTTATTTTTTTAGCTGAATATCCATGTGATGCTGTTATTTTCTGCGTCATCGCAGGCGCGGACTATTTGATTCATACTTGGACGAATGCCTACAGCGGTTCCTGCGGTGGCTTTTATCTCATATCGTGTGTTAATATCTTGTGTGTCATAAAAGGAATGTTCATAAAACCAAGCGGTCTTATTATTTACTATTAAAGTATCCATATCGGAGCCATCTCCGTAAAATTGTCCTTGGGAGAGTAATTCAATACACCCTTTTTGATAAATGCCTTCAAATGTTATAAAAAATAGATATTTTTCATTTGTGCCATTACCTACGGGGCCAAAATTAATTCTACCTTTTAATGCATGATATAAGTCGCGCATGTCAAGCGGTATCGCTTTATCTTCTTGCATCTTTGTCATGCTTAAATTGCTGTAATCTTCTTCTGCGGCGGTATAATTTATAATGGCTTTTTTTAAATCAATTATTTGTTGTGCAATACGACCTGTTTTGTAACGGGTTATAACACTTCCGGCGTATGAGGCTAATATGACGCCTAACGCGCCTAAGATACTTATATACATGATAGTTTCCATCATTGTGTATCCTTTTTCGTTGTTTTGCCTCATGTTTGTTCCTTTCCAAAAATGGTTTTGTTTGATAAATAGAATATTTCTCTATACTTTATATTTTAATATGTTAAAAATATGCTTAAATTTATGGATATTTTTCTTTAGGTGAGGGATATGGTTAAAAAAATTGTTATTGTTTGTTGCTTTTTGGGTGTTTTTGGGGCTGCTTTATGGGTGATTTTTCAAATGAAAGGTATTGATAAACCTGTTTTGGAAAAGAAGGTGATTGTTGAGGAAGTGCAGAATATTGGCGACTCCGTACATTCTTATTCAGTTGCGGAAATGACGGTTGGGTGTCAGTCGGAGGATAAAATTTTTTGCGCAATTGAACAAACAGTTAAGTGTACAATGAATCCTGATTTTGCCGGTTGTCATAAAGATTTTGTTCCGGGGTTTGTTATCGGCAAAACGAATGATACGCCTCGTCCAACACAAATTTCTTTTGAAATTATGAAAATTAAACCAATTCCGGGAACTAATGATGTTTCTGTTTATACTAAGTCCGATTGTGATGCAGTTTGGTTTGGACTTTGTAAAGGAACGGTTATTTATTCTTTATCACAGAAAGGTAGTCGTTGGGCAGTTACTAATATCTATGCGCTGGAACAATGATATTTTGTCAAGTTGTTTTGGAGCGGTTTCAGATAATTGAAGCCGCTTTTTTTATATGAGGGTTTGTTGTTGACAAAAAAATGAATTTGGTGTATTACTTAGTTGGTTTTTTATTTTTATAGATTTTGATTTTTTTGTTTAACATATTAAATTTTCTTATTATGGAAAAGTTTCAATTAAGTAACGGTATGTCCGTTGTATTTGCTGGATATTCTTCTGAATATTCTGTGTGTCTGATGGTTAATGTCGGACATATTAATGAACCTAAAAAAGGGATTGCGGCCTTATTTGAAAAAGTATTGCTATTGCAGCTTACAGGGATTATTCCTGTCTTTGCCGGTACGGCTACTATCTATACCGCAGGAAATGAAGATTTGGATGAAGCGTTGGAAACAGCTTCAAAAATTTTTAATCCAAGCCTTATTTCTGATGAAATGGTGACGCTTGCAAAAGAGGCTATCTGCAAACAAACGCAAGAAGCAACCGCTCTGGTAATGCGGCGCATGAAATTGTTGTATAAACATACGGCTTTTGGGGCTGAAAATTTGATGATGCCGGATGATTATTTAGCTATTGTTGATTCTTATTCGCCTCAAGATGTTCGTGAGTTTATGCAGACGTATTACACGGCGGCTAATATTGAGTTGGTGGTTTCAGGACCGAGAATTCCATTGGCTGACTTAAAAGATGCTGTGAATATGTATTTTAGATACGTTCCGGTTGGTGTTGAACATCCGCGAATGGTCCAAAATATCTATACCGGAGGGCTTTCTCGTATGGTATTTGCCGGT
The DNA here is from genome assembly GCA_944391405.1 of uncultured Alphaproteobacteria bacterium. GTDB lineage: Bacteria > Pseudomonadota > Alphaproteobacteria > RF32 > CAG-239 > CAG-267. The sequence goes on from CALXTN010000022.1 coordinate 14,887, forward strand.
AATACGTTGACACGTTTGATGTTTGGTTGGGATGTCAGCCGATTGACGCTTGATGATTCCGCTGTGATGAACGTGATGATGTCTATGTTCTGGAAACAGGTGGAACAAGCGTTTGCTCAGGAACAAATTGACGCTCAGGTTGAATTCAAAATTGCCGGTTATTATGGAGCTCGAACGGTTAGATTGCTTGTTGCTGCTGATTTTGATGCCAAAACTATGGCGGATATTATCATTAAGGCGGTTAATCGTATTTGTGATATTCCGGCGCCAGATGAACTTGTCGTGCAGTCTCGTAATATGGCGGTTAATGAAAAATTGGACAAGCATGAAAAGTCTGACGATACGGCCTTGGAAAAAGTATGGCAAATGATTGGTCGTGGGGTGTTGAATGATCCTTCCTGCCGTATTGAAGAAATTAAAGATGTAGATGCGGATGCCGTACAGGTTTTGGCTCGACGCGTTTTTCGTGGAAGTAAGCCAGCGGTGGTGTTGGTGACTGATATCACGGCTCCGTTCTATTCTATTGATGAAATCTGCGAAAAATTGGAAATGTAGATTTTGATGATGTGAAATTTAGAGGGCGAAGATTTTTTCTTCTCCCTCTCTTTTTTATATTTCTATCTGAACTTGTTTTTTATGGTATTTGGAATTATGCTGAGATAAATTGGCTTTACTAGGGGAATAATATTATGAGTGCAATGGATGAGATTCAATTGGTAGAAATTAAAACGGATGATGAATTTGTCGTTGATATGATGTATGCACGATATGACAATATGATGCTGACGCCGGTCTATCAACAAGTAGGTATGGGAAATCGATGTTTTGTTCAACCGGATATGATGGATTGTTTGATGAAATTAAAGCCTCTTTTGCAGGAAAAACACCTTAAACTTAAAATTTGTGATGCTTATCGTTCAGTGAAGGCCTTTTATCTGATGAAGCAAATTATTCCGATGGAGGGATTTTTTGCTCTTTCTCCGGAACGCTCTCAACATTGTCATGCTTCTGCTGTTGATGTGACGTTGTTGAATGAATACAGGCAAGAATTGAAATTTCCATGTAATGTGGATGCGTATGAAGAAAAATTTGCTGTTCAGATTGCTCGGGGACAATGGGATGATTTTAAGCAACATTTGAAAAAAGCTAAATATGATTGGTGCGCAGATGGTTTTGAGATGGAAATTCAAAACAGGACGATGTTGCGCGATATGATGGAAAATGTTGGACTAAAAGCGTTAGAACACGAGTGGTGGCATTTTAATTTGCCAAATAAAGAGAAATATCCACTTATTGATGCGGAATTTGAAAAAAACGGTCAAGTTCGCTTTTTTGTGCAAAAATAATTTAGAGAGATTTTTCGGATAAACAAAACCCCGTTACAGTTAAAACTGTAACGGGGTGTTTCTCTTGTTTCTTACCTCCTATCTTTCCGTCTCAAGGCCTAAGGTTGCTGCCAGAGCCCGTTTGATTTCAGATAAGGGGTATTTGCTAAAATCTATGGCAGCAACATTAATTCCCAGTTGGGCCAGCGCTTCTTTTTTCTGGCGACGATTGCTGTTCATTAACGCTTCATAGATTTGTTGTCGCGTGGCGTAATCCGCATTGGCTAAATTGGTTTTAGCTATGCGGATACTTTCTTCCATGTATGCGTTTAAGCGCTGCAAGAGTTTTTTCTCCAGCTCGTCTAGAGACAGTAAGTTGACATCAACATCAAAGTATTCAATTTGCAATGCTTCCATTGCTGCTTTTCGTGATGCTCTACCACGGCGGAATAAATTGTTGTGTAATTCTCGAGCTTCCGATAGCGGCATCTCTTCTGCTTTTTTGATGGCGCGTTCGTATGACTCTTTGAATTTCATCAACTTGCCTTTTTCCGGACCTATACGTAAGACATTTACATAGGCAATATCTAGTTTTTTGCCTAATCCTCCGCATTTGCGAGCGTATTCATATTTTTCTTCTCGGTCAAATGCTTCGTTTTGGGTTTTGCGCATGGAGGCCTCGCTTATTACCGCATCGTAAATCTCTTTTAAGGGATTATTCTCGGTGACAAAAAGACAATCTTGTGCCGGAACGTTGCGCTTCCAGTAGCAGTTTGTTTTTTTGTTTCCGTTGTAGTAATTTTTGACAGAGAAACTATGGTTATCTTTGTCTACCCATTCAACAGTTTTGCTGTTGGGGCGAAGGCCTAAAAATTCTCGTTTTCTGTCATAAAATTCATCTTTGCTTATCTCGCGCAACGAATAGGTGTTGAGCCTTTCCGTACGGTTGAATACATAGAAGAAATAATAACCTCCAACTCGGAAAATTTCTTTTTCAGCAATGTTGCTGTTGCCTATTGTTCGACAAGAGAATCGAACAGTTTCATCAATATAAATCTTAAAATTGATGAAAAGTTTTTCTTTTGTTTCCATAATATAAATATTTATAATTTAACATAATTCTTTTTTTTGCGCTTGTACTATAACACAAAATAGACAAAAATCAAGCTAAATTTAAAAAAAATGGTATGAATAGAAAAACATAGGGCAAATTTTGAGGGAGGATGATGACTTAAAACTAAGATTTTATTCTTTGGGGGAGAGATGTAAGAAGGTGACTTGTTTATTTTATGGATGTTATTGGTGGATTATAGTTTGGCTTTTAAATAATCTCTTAGCTCTGTATCTTCAATTTCCTCTGCGTAATTCAGGGCTTGACGTAGATAATTTTCAGCACTGTTTTTGTCGCCTTCTTGCAAGCAGATTTCGGCTAAATTGTTATAATCAATCGCAGCTCCTTTTAGGCGATTTTTGCTATTTTCCAAGTCTAAGGCTTGTTTGAATAAGGTGCGAGCCATACGCAGGTTGTTTTGGCGCATTTCAATCAAACCCAGCAGAGAATAAGCATTTGCCGGATAAAATGTGGTGTAGTTTGAGGTTTTGTTGCGTACTAGAGAGGTTAGAATTTCAGCACTTTTTTGCAAGTTGTCAGTTGCGTAGTAAATTTCTGCTTTAAGATATAGATTTTCAAAAATTCCGGCTTGATGGTGATTTTCATTGTGGTGTATTAAAGCTTGTTCCGCATAATGTAGAGCTTTATCAAATTGTTTGGTATGTAGAGTAATGCGTGCCAGCATTTCATAAGCAAAGGCAAAGGCTTCTTTGGAGGTGTTGGATTTGTTTGAGATGATGGTTTGAAACTTCTTTTGGGCTTCTTTTTCTTTGGCTTGCAAATATAGAGCCAATCCATGCCAATTTTTTATATCATTTAGGGTTTGGGGGAAATGATGTTTTCGGCATATTTTTTCGGCTTGGATAAAATATTCTTCCGAAGTTCTATAATTTTCACGGCTTATTTCTAATAAACCCTGATATGCGACGGCTTCAGCTTGTTTGCTTGGTAAATCCATGGATTTGTACAGTTTTTCAGCTTCTTGGAACATGGTATAAGCTACATCAAATACGCCACTGATACGATATGTCTGCCCTAACGCTAAATAACATTCGGCTTCTTCATATGTGAAACTGTTTTTTTGATAAATTTTTAGGGCTTTGGATAATTTTTTTGACGCATCGTACATATTTGTTTGATACAAATCGTGGAGTGCGCTTAGGCGTAAATAATCCGCACGTAATGCCGATGGTGCTAAAAATGGCAAATGTAGATTATTTAAGGTATTTCCAAATTCAATGCGTTTGTTTTGGAGTAAACTTATATCAGCATAAAGCAAAAGTAATCTCCAGTTTTTGGGGGATTGTTCAATGGCTTTTTTTAGTCTTTTTTCGCCTTTTTTTAGAGATGTACTTAGTGATATATATATTTTTGCTTCTGTGGTGGTTGTTTGATGAAAAAATTTGCGTGTGGTGGTTTGCTTTGTATAGTAGGAGTTATAGAAATAGGGGCGCTCCTGATGCTTGATTTTTTCTATACTCTTTTTCGCATTTATTTTCAAAGCTTGCCAGAGGCGAAAGCGGGTGTTAAAGTACAGAAAAATGATGCTTCCGATACCTAATGATCCAAAAAATATGCGGCTAAATTCTAAATCTTGCAAAATCTTTACTCTATGTTAGTTTTTTTTTATTATGCTATGTTCATCAATTTGATGGACGTGGGTTTTATATAGTATTAAAGGATATTTTTTAAAATGGCTATCACGAAATTAACTTCTGAGCAACTTTATCGTAAATGTGATCCGGCTAAGTTTGAGTTTAATACAACAGCTGATTTAGAAGAAAGACTTTCAGCTCTGGGACAAGATAGAGCGATTAGCGCAGTCGAACTCGGAATTAACATTAAATCTAAGGGGTATAACTTGTTTTGCTTAGGACCGGAAGGAACTGGTAAAACTAGTTTGGTTAAACGTATTCTTGAAAAAGAAGGAAAAAAGCGTGCAACGCCGGATGATTGGGTTTATGTATATAATTTTGAAGAACCTCATAAGCCGATAGCTATTAATTTTCCTGCCGGAGAAGCAAGTTCTTTTGCTAAGGAAATGGATGAGTTTGCCGATAAGATTGAGCATGAACTGCCAGAAGTTGTTAAAAACGAAATGTATGAAGAACAACTGGCGATTATTCGTGAAAAATATCAGGAAAAGCGTAATGATTATGTGAAAGTTTTGCAGAAGAAAGCAAAAGGCAAAAAAGTTTCGCTTTTGCATATGCCGATGGGTGTGGTTGTTGCTCCGATGAAAAATGGTGAAATTATTAGTCCGGATGTTTTTGATACGCTTTCTGATGATGAAAAAAATGAAATTATGGCTGACTTGAATGCTATGCAAGAAGAAATTGCTCAGCATCAAGAAGACGCTCCGGCTTGGGAAGAAAAACAAACAGAAGAAATTAAAAAACTTCAAGAAAAATTAGTTAAAGACGCTATTAAGAAACCTCTTAGCGAAATTAAACAAAAATATCGTGGTAATAAAAAAGTTGCCGATTATTTGAAATCCGTGCAACAGTATATTTTGGAAAATATTACCAGCTTTGTGCCTGACTATAATCAGGATAATAAACCTCAGGGTGAAGACGAACCCATGCTTGGCTTGCTTACGCAATTAAAAAGCCAACAAGAGGAAGATAAATATAGCAAATTTAAGGTTAATGTGGTGGTTAAAAATGTGCCAAACAGTGGTGCGCCGATTGTTTTGCTTGACCATCCGACACAAGGAAATCTGGTTGGAAAAATTGAACGTTTACAACAGTTCGGTGCGTTAATTACCGATTTTAGCTTGATAAAAAGCGGTGCTCTTCATAAAGCTAACGGCGGATTTTTGTTAATCGACGCTCGTAAACTTTTGTTGCAGCCATATTCTTGGGATTCACTTAAACGTGCTCTTGCATCTAAAGAAATTAAAATTGAAGCTCCGAGCGAAGATACAAGCTTTTCTACAATTTCGCTTGATCCTCAGCCAATTCCTTTGGACGTTAAAGTGGTTATGACAGGTGATGCCGATTTATATGACTTGCTTAGCGAACGTGATTCAGATTTTTGTGATTACTTTAAAGTAGAAGCTGATTTTGGTATGGCGATTGATAGAACTGATGAAAATGAAATTGAATATGCGAAACTTATCGGTTCTTTGACTAAGAAGAAAAATTTGCGCTCTCTTAATAAACAAGCTGTGGCCAGAGTGATTGAATATTCATCTCGTTTGGCTGACGATACCGAAAAATTAACAGCGCATGTTTCTTCTATTGGTGATTTGCTTAAAGAAGCTGATTATTGGGCGCGTAAATCTAAGGCTACCCAAATTGGTAAAAATCATATTGAGCAAGCTATCAAATCACAAATCTATCGTGCGGATAGAGTAAATGAAGCTATGCTTGAGCAAATTGATAAAGGCACTATCTTGCTTGATGTTAAAGGCGAGAGAGTAGGGCAGATTAATGGTTTGGTGGTTTATAACTTCACCCGTAATTCGTTTGGTAAGCCGACACGTATTACAACGCAAGTTCGTTTGGGGCGTGGTGAGTTTATTAATATTGAACGTGAAGTTGCGATGAGCGGTCCTATTCACTCTAAGGGGGTTTTGATTTTGCAAGCGTTAATTTCTAATCGTTTTGCTAAACGTTCACCGCTATCTCTTTCTGCTTCCATTGTTTTTGAGCAATCATATGGTGGTGTGGATGGCGACTCAGCCTCTTCTACCGAATATTATTGCATGCTTTCCGCTATTGCAGATTTGCCGATTAAACAATCTCTTGCCGTTACGGGTTCTATTAACCAATTTGGGGAAATTCAACCCATCGGCGGAGTGAACGAAAAAATTGAAGGCTTCTTTGAAGTTTGTAAATATAATGGTTTAACCGGTACGCAAGGTGTGATTATTCCTCGCACCAATGTTGCAAACTTGATGCTTCGTGAAGATGTTTTAGAGGCGGTTGATAATGGTTTGTTCTCTATCTATGCGATTGATACGGTTGACGATGGTATTGAACTTTTAACCGGAATTCCTGCAGGTAAGCCCGATAAGCACGGAAAATTCCCGAAAGGAACCGTTAACTATAAAGTTCAACAGAGTCTTGAGGAATATTATAAAGATTATGTCAAATATGCTCGTGAAACTCATGGGGCTCTTTAATAAAAATCTTGGATTTTAAGTTCGATATTCTTAATAACCTATTGATTTTGCTTGTCGCCCTCTGCTTGCTATGGCAGAGGGTGTTTTTTTTGCTTTACAAAATGGATTATAGGCGCTATATTGCTTGAACTTATTTATTTTTAGGTTTTTTATTTTTTAATTAATTATTTTATTATGAGTGATTCAGAAATAATGGCAATCGTTCGCGAAGCCGAAGTCAGTACGTTAAGTACAGAGAGAGAACTTGCTTTTGTTAAGGCATTGTGTGGGTTGAATAATCTTTCCAATGCACGGAATTTTCTCCGTCTTTATATGGAGAAGACATCGCAACTCTATCTCAAGTGTCTGGAGTTTATGTTAGAGCATAACTCCACGTTGTTTACTTATGCTCTTTCTATGGGCAGAGGTGGATGGCGTAAACGTTATAAAAACAAGAAATATCTTGTGCGTGGCACGGATGAGGATATTCTTGCACTGCAAAAAGACTTGTTGGATGAAAAACTGAATATCAGAATTTTGTTTACCTATGCGGTGAGCTATAATATTCAGTTGCTGCCGGAGATTTTGAAAGAAGTGAAATGTCGTGCCGAACAAGAGGCAGTTAAAGATGGCGTTTCTCTTCAGGAAAAAATGATGCAAAAATGTGTTTCGTATGCTTCCATCTACAATCATCAAGTTAACGAACTTGATAATATGAGAATGAAGCGAGCATGATGTTGTTTTGATTTTTATCCCCTTTTTGCTTTGGCAAATGGGGGATTTTTTTTGTGTTTCTAGGGCGTGTGATTATAAAAAAAAAGTGCCGGTTTTATCCGGCACTTCATAGAGCAGTTTTTTTTAGCAAGCCTGATAGGTTATCTTTATATCTTTCAGGTTTCCCCTCTGATATAAGATTTCAAACGGAAGATGTATATAGCAAGTATGGGTAAATGCTTTCTGATCGACATGATTATGATTTGGGATTTTATGTCTGACGTCTTGGAAACGTGCATGTAATATATCAAGATTTTTTAAATAGTCTTGATGTATCTTCTTAACACAAATCGTAAATTCTGCAGGTGTCATATTGTCATTGCAACAGCTTACATTGCCATTTTGGGTATATCGAATTAATTCGTATTTGAATTTTTTTGATGTTATATGCACATCTCCATGTATCGATTGATAAATTTTGCGTTGTTTTTCATCTGCCTCGAACCAAAATGTATACTTGTATTCCATCTCTTTTTCTTTTGGGGATTCTTTTGGAGAAATAATATTGGCGACAATATTAAGCAAACCAAGTAAATCGGGCCAATTTGTATTGTAATAAGATGGTAAGAATGGATGTTTCATAGATTCCGTTATTTCTTTTAGAGGATCA
>CALXTN010000023.1 GCA_944391405.1 uncultured Alphaproteobacteria bacterium
GAAAAGGTGGAGATTTGCTTAATAGATGAGTGTTTATGTGTGATAAAGTTGTTTGCAGAAAAAAGTAAAGAGTTGGAGGAATTCTGAAGTTATGTTTTATAGGGATGGTGATAGATTGTTAAAGTGGGGAAAAGTTTATTTTAATTGACGCTTATAGAAAAATGACATACCCTCTCCGCAACTGATACTTTTTGAAAGGGATAACTATGGAACAAAGAATTGTTGACGTTAATGGCGTGAAACTTGCTAATAATTTGCCGTTTGGTTTGCTTTGCGGACCTTGTCAGATTGAAAGCAGACAGCACGCTATTGATATTGCCGGAGCGATGGTCGAAATCACTAAGGAACTCAATATTCCGTATATCTTTAAGGCTTCTTTTGACAAGGCTAACCGTACTTCTATTCATGGGGCGCGCGGTGTTGGTTTGGAAGAGGGAATGCGCACATTTGATGAGATTAAAAAGCTCTATAATAATTTGCCAATCGTAACCGATGTGCATGAACACGAACAATGTGCTATTGTTGCTCAACATGTTGATATGCTCCAAATTCCGGCTTTTTTATGCCGTCAGACAGATTTGGTTGTGGCTGCGGCTAAAACCGGTAAGGTGGTTAATATCAAAAAAGGACAATTCTTAGCGCCGTGGGAAGCAAAAAATTTGGTAGTAAAATGTGACGAATCGAATAACCATAATGTTTGTTTGACCGAGCGTGGCACAAGTTTTGGTTATAATACTCTGGTTACAGATATGCGTGGTTTGCCTCGTATGGCTCAAGACACCGGTTGTCCGATTATCTTTGATGCGACACACTCCGTACAGCAACCGGGAGGTATGGGTGGTTCTTCCGGTGGACAACGGGAATATGCGCCAGTTCTGGCAAGAGCGGCTGTGGCTGTTGGCGTGGCTGCCGTATTTATGGAAACACACGAGAATCCAGATAAGGCACTTTCTGATGGGCCGAACACGATTGCGCTTAAAGATATGAAGGGCGTTTTGGAAGTTTTGAAACAATTTGATGAGGTGCGCAAACGTTTGGATATCTTTTAAGCGGTTCAAGTGATTTGAATATTACTAAGCTCGAGTGGGTAGACTTTTTATGCTTATCGTTGAGTGATAGAGATGTCTTATCTGCTTGAGCTTTTTGTATGGGAAAATGGTGCTGAAATCAAGAGTATCTTTGCACATCTTGAGTGCTGATGGTTGACAATCATCTCAGAAAGTTTATAGTTTTAGCTATGTTTGACTAGGTTTGTGCTTCAAAAAATGATAATTAAAGATGAAGGATATGTACTGAGCGCGCGAAAATATGGTGAAAAAGCCTTAATCGTGACGTTGTTGACGCGTTGTAAAGGGAAAATTACTGCGTTTGTTGCTGATGGAACCTCTAAAAAGAATAGGGGGTTGTTTCAGCCAGGGAATAAACTCTTTTTTGAAGCGTCGGCAAGGTTAGAAGAAAATATGCGTCGCCTTTTTCGCTTGGAACTTTTGGAACCTAATGCCGTTTTGATGATGTCTGATTTTAAGCGCTTGGAATTGATGACTTCATTGTTGCCGATGTTTAAAGCTTTATTGAACGAAAATGAGGAAGTGCCGTTACTCTATGAAATTGCCGGACGCTTTTTTGCTGCATCTGATCTTAAAGAAATGCTGGTGCAATATGCCTTTTTTGAATTTTATGCTTTGGAATATTTAGGGGTGGGATTGTCGCTTGATTGTTGCGCGGTCACGGGGCAAACCGAGGGACTTTATTATGTTTCACCTCGTACGGGAAAGGCGGTTTGTAGAGAAGTTGGGGAACCGTATCGCGATAAGTTGTTCTTATATCCGCATTTTGTTGTGGATAACAACTATCAACCGACTTATGCAGAAATTTTTAATGTGCTAAAGATGACTGAGTTTTTCTTAAAAGAGAACTTTTTTAAGTTTCATAATTTGACGATACCAGCTTCTCGGGCTGATGTGTGGCGCTATTTTGATGGCAAAGATGCCGTTAATGAAAACACATCACAAACAGAGGCGGTGGCGCTTAATCATGAAGCAAAGCAGAGGGAAGAGACGGAGAAACATTTTTACGGCGTCGCAGTCTGAGTTTTTGTCGGTTGAGATATACTTTGGACTAAGCGTCAGATGGCGGGTGATGAAGATAATAGAAAATGTCTGCTGTTTGATTTGAGGGCGTCGTTGGTTATATATTGAACTAAGTTTTTGCCTTGCGGCAGATGATAACTGAGGGTGTAATGGAAGAAGAAGTTGTAGAAGAAAGAATTCATGACGTTAAATTAAAAGAAGAATTAAGCAAAAGATATCTTTCTTATGCGATGTCAACGATTGTGGCTCGTTCGCTTCCGGATGTGCGTGACGGACTTAAACCGGTGCATCGTCGTTTGCTCTATGCGATGCGTCAGTTAAAACTTGATCCGAAATCCGGTTTTAAGAAATGTGCGAGAGTGGTTGGTGATGTTATCGGTAAATATCACCCACACGGCGATAGCGCTGTTTATGGGGCTATGGTGCGTTTGGCGCAAGATTTTTCCGTGCGCTATCCTTTGGTGGATGGACAGGGTAACTTTGGTAATATTGACGGAGATGGCGCTGCCGCCATGCGTTATACCGAAGCTCGCTTGACGGAATTTGCTATGGCCTTAATGGAAGGCTTAAACGAAAACGCCGTTGATTTTATGGATACATACGATGGCGAAGAACAAGAACCGGTGGTTATGCCGGCGGCCGTGCCAAACCTCTTGTGTAATGGTTCGGCCGGTATTGCCGTGGGTATGGCTACGAATATTCCGCCGCATAATTTGGGTGAAGTGGCGGATGCTTTGCTCTATTTAATCAAAAATCCTGAATGCGAAATTACGGATTTGGTTAAATATGTTAAAGGTCCGGATTTCCCGACCGGCGGTTTGATTATTGCCGATCAAAAGGCGATTGTTGACGCTTATACGCATGGTAAAGGTTATTTTCGTATTCGGGCGAAATGGGAAAAAGAAGACCTTGGTAAAGGGCAGTATCAAATTGTGGTTACGGAGATTCCGTATCAAGTTATTAAATCCAAATTGATTGAAAAAATCGCCCAACTTTTGGAAGATAAAAAATTGCCGCTTTTAGCCGATGTTCGTGATGAATCCGCTCATGACGTGCGGATTGTCTTGGAACCGAAGAATCGGACTGTCGATGCTAATCTCTTAATGGAGCATTTATTCAAACAGACCGAGCTTGAAGTGCGTTTTGCGATGAATATGAATGTGCTTTCTTCCGACGGTGTGCCGAGAGTGATGAGCCTTAAGGAAGTTCTTAAAGAATATCTAAATCACAGACATAAAGTTCTTATTCGTAAATCGCAATATCGTTTGGATAAAATTATGGCCAGATTGGAAATTTTATCCGGCTATTTGATTGCGTATCTTAATTTGGACGAGGTTATTCGCATTATCCGTGAAGAAGAAGATGCTAAAGCATCATTGATGGCGAAATTTGCTTTGACCGATAATCAAGCGGAAGCTATTCTCAATATGAAATTGCGCAACTTGCGTAAATTGGAAGAAGAGGAAATTCGCGGTGAATTTGACGAACTGACCGAAGAGAAAAATGAACTTGAAAAATTGCTTGGCAACGAAGAATTACGTTTTGCTAAATTGTCAGAAGAAATCAATGTGATGAAAGATAAATTTGGCAAAAAAACACTGCTTGGTCGTCGTCGCAGTCAATTTGCCGATATGCCGGAAGATGTTGATGTGCCGATTGAGGTTATGGTGGAAAAAGAGCCGATTACCATTATTCTTTCGCAAAAAGGTTGGATTAGAAGTATGAAAGGGTATGTACCACTTAATGATGACTTCAAATTCAAGGAAGATGACGCATTACAGCAGGCTATTCATGCCTATACAACCGACAAAATCATTTTGTTTGATACATCCGGTAAATTCTTTAATATCAATGCCAGCGAAATTCCTTCGGGACGTGGATTTGGACAGCCGGTGCGTTTGATGATTGATTTGGGCGGTATGGATAATATTTGCGCAATGTTTGTTTTTGAAAAAGGGGCAAAATATGTGGTTGCTTCTGATTACGGACATGGCTTTGTGATTGATGAAAGTCATATTATTGCGCAAACACGCAATGGACGTAAAATCCTTAATTTGGCTGAAGGAGAAACAGCTGCGTTTTGCAAGAAAATTACCGGTGATATGGTGGCTATTGTTGGTGAAAATCGTAAACTGCTTATCTTTAAGTTGGAAGAAATTCCAACTATGGCGAGAGGTCGCGGTGTGGGGTTGCAAAAGTATCAGCCAGGAGGTAAAATGTCTGATATTCAAATCTTTAAGGAAGAAGATGGATTTTGTTATAATCGTTCCGGTGGAGTGGCTAATGAAAAAGAATTGCTTACATGGCTAGGACATCGTGCGCAAGTTGGGCGATTGGTTCCGTTTGGATTTCCGAAAAACAATAAGTTCTTTAAGGAATAAAAATTCCAGAAGCATCAATGATAATAGTTGGGAAAATTTATTAGAAAATGTAAAATATAGGTGTGGCGTAATTGCCACACTTTTTTATTTGGGAACTTAGGGTGATAAATAGTAACTTGACTCTTTTTTGTTTTTCTTCTATTTCTAGAATGTTTGTGTGGTTATTAAAAGAGGTTTATGATGGTTGAAATTACAAAACAAGATATTGAGGCGATGAAAGAAGCTATCCAAATGTCAGCGACTTCTCTTGCTTGTACTGAAGTACCAATGGGTGGACCTTTCGGCGCAGTGATTTATAAAGACGGTAAAAAAATTGCTGAAGGATTTAATCATGTTTTAGCGAATAACGACCCATCCGCACATGGTGAAGTGTATACTATTCGTTTGGCTTGTCAGGCGCTGGGAACTTGGGATTTAAGCGGTTGCTCGCTCTATACAAGTTGTGAGCCTTGTCCGATGTGTTTGATGACGGCAAAGTGGGCGAATATTCAAAATATTTATTTTGCGGCTACTCGTGAAGATGCGGCGCGTATTGGTTTTAAAGATGATGATTTATATCAAATGCTTAAAGATGGAATTTATGCTACGCCGATTGCAGAATGTCGTGACGAAGCTGTTAATGTGATGACCAAATGGTATGAGAAATTTGCGCAAAAAGGGCGATATTAAACTTGTTGTAAGCCGTTTATGTGATTTTGTGAGGTACGCTGTTGTTCACAAAACTACGGACTTGACAGTAGGGCTTTTTTTGTTATGATTTTTCTGACTGAGTTTTATTTTTGAGGATAAGAAAAATGCAGAAAATTACTTTTCAGGGAGCACTCGGTGCTTATTCGCATATCGCTTGTACTGAGCTTTTTCCAGGAGCGGATTATATTCCGTGCGACACGTTTGAACAGGCTATGGAATTGGTTAATAACGGTGAAGCGGATTTTGCGGTTATTCCTGTTGAGAATTCTAATGCGGGGCGTGTTTCCGATGTGCATTTTCTCTTGCCTAAAACTGGTTTGACTATTATAGGGGAACACTTTTTACGTGTGGAACATCAACTCTTGGCTCTTCCTGGGGCGAAACTTGAGGATATTGAAGCAGCAGCTTCGCATCCGCAGGCGTTGGCGCAATGCTCCGAGTTTTTGAAACAGCACTCTATTAAAGCTCTTTCTCGTATTGATACAGCTAAGTCTTGTGAGCGTATTATTGAAATGCAGGATAAAACCAGAGCTGCGATTGCTTCTAAATTGGCTGCGGATATTTATGGGTTGCAAATCTTGGTTTCTAATATTGAAAATGATAAAAACAATACAACCAGATTTTTGGTTATGAGTAAAAATAAATCTATGCCCAAAGATGATGGCTCTAAATTTATTACTTCGCTCGTCTTTCATGTGAAAAATATTCCGGCGGCACTCTATAAAGCATTGGGCGGATTTGCTACAACCGGCGTCAACTTAACCAAAATTGAAAGCTATGTTATCGGCGGTAACTTTGTATCAGCGCAGTTTTATATCGAAATCGAAGCTCATCCCGAATCTCGTGAGTTCAAATTGGCTTTTGAAGAACTTAAATTTTATTCCGAAAGTATCCACTTCTTGGGAACATATAAGGCAAATCCAAGACGTTATTTATAGATGGTGTGGTGAAAATAGCAGAGGCCGCTTGTGTAGAGCGGCTTTTTGTATGCTGAATTTTTGATTTTATTTTGCGGATACTCTTTTGTGAGTGTCTGCCTTGTTGTTTAGAGCTTTAGCGGAAGATAAATCTTGAATGTTGTTAAACCGTTTTCGGAAGTGATAATTAAATTGCCTCGGTGGCGCTTGATGATTTGCGAGGCTATGGATAACCCTAAACCGGTACCTTTGATATTTTGATTCTTGTGTTCCTGTAAGCGGTAAAAACGCTCGGTCAGGCGATTTAAATCTTCTTTACTGATAGTAACGCCGCTGTTGGTTATACTGATTTCAATTGCATCTCCTTCGGCAACTTCATAATAGCGATTTTTAGGTATTTCTGGTGCTTTAGCTGTTGTGACAGAGATGACGCTATTGGGGGCAGCGTATTTGACGGCATTATCCATGAGATTTTGCAGAACTTGGGTGATTTGGTGTTCATCGGCGGTTATTTGGGGGAGGCGCGTAAAATGTGTTTTTAATTCTAAGTGTTGTTCTTTTAGTTTTATTTCAAGGGCAGTTTTAGTTTCGCGAATAATGTTGTTGATATTGACGTTATCTTCAGGAGGGGTATTAATGCTTAATTCTATTTTTGACAGTGAAAGCAAATTTTCTATTAATGCAGACATGTAACTGGTTTGTTCATGTATGATATGGAGAAATTTATCGCGGGCTTTTTCATCATTTTTAGCTGTTGTTTGCAAGGTTTCTATAAAACCAGAAATGATTGATAACGGTGTGCGCAACTCATGGCTGGCATTGGTGACAAAATCTTGTTGCATTTGTTCAAATTTTAATGCTTTATGTAAATCATAAAATGATATTACTGCTACGATTTCTCCTTTGGCAAACCATGGAATTGTACTGATGCGGATGTAAAATTTGGGTTTTTCTTTTTGAGTGCTTAAACATAAATTTAATTCTTCTTGTTTGCTTTCATTACTTAGTACCTTGGAAAGAGTCGTATTAAATTTTAAATCTGGGATGAAGTTTTGGATGTTTTGGCCATTTAAGTCAGTTTCAAATAAGCGTCTGGCTGCTAAATTCGCACCGATGACGCTATATGATTGGTTTATCATTATCAAAGGGTCGGGAAGAGTGTCTAAAACGGCAGCGTCTGATAAGGTTCGATTTTCAAGAGTACTTGTTTTAGTAATCCAAAATTTGTGCATTGAATTAATGGCAGCGGTTAAATCTCTCGTTTCTTTTTCCGTAAGGTTGTTTAGTTCTTTTTCTTCACAAGTGCCTGATGATAAGCTTAAAATGTATTTTTTTATCTGTAAAAGCTCTGTTGATATCGGCATTAAAAATACGGTGTTGAAAAATAGTACGCAAATATATGATAAGGCGGATAAAGGTGTAGATAGTATGTCACATAGACCTAATATCAAAAATATTAATCCTGCTGGGATAGATAAAATTATGACACGCAGAGCAAAGCCGGAGTTCTTGTCTACACCTAAAAATTCATCATCTTGATTTAGCATTTGTATATCTCTAAAATTATCGTGGACTATCGGTTGTTCTTATATTATAATCCGTTCCAAGTTTAGAATTCGTTAATCTTGAAATTTTTGATTTGTCGTTTTGGAAAGAGTTAGTATTGTGGTTAATGCGTGTGTAAAAGAACAAAATGAAGATGTTACAGGGGTAACTGAGAAAAATATTTTAGAAGTCAGTGAGAATTGTGCTTGTAAAGAGGAAAGCCGCGCTAAAATGCAAAAAAACGGTATGGCTTCATTTGAAGATGCCGATGTGCAGTCTATGACGCCGGCGATGGCTCAGTATATTGAAATAAAAAAAGAACATCCTGAATATTTGCTCTTTTACAGAATGGGCGATTTTTATGAATTGTTTTTTGAAGACGCTATTACGGTTTCGGGAGCTCTTGGTTTGACACTGACCAGTCGGAGTAAATCTGCAAGCGGTAAAGAAATTCCTATGTGCGGCGTTCCGTTTCATGCGTATGAAATTTATCTCGCTCGCTTAATTAAATTAGGCTATAAAGTTGCTATTTGTGAGCAAACAGAAGATCCGAAAGAAGCTAAAAAACGTGGCTATAAAGCTATTGTTAAACGTGAAGTTGTTCGTTTGGTTACACCAGGGACGCTGACCGAAGATACTCTGCTTGATGCTAAAAGAGATAACTTTATTGCTTGCGCATATGTGCGTGCGACAGATATTGGTATTGCTTGGTTGGATATTTCTACCGGTGCTTTCTTTTTACAAACACTCAAAATTGGCGAAGTGCCAGCGCATACCGTCCTTTCTACTGCTTTGGCCAGACTTGATCCGGTGGAATTACTTATTTCTGACAGATTGCTTGAATTGCCAGATTTCTTTTCTTTGTTTGCGGAATATCGTGAAAGACTTTCAGTTTGGCCTAAGGCTCGTTTTAGTTATGATAGCGCAATGAATGCATTGCTTAAGGCTTATCAGGTGCAAACGTTGGATGCGTTTGGTGATTTTTCTAAGGCTGAAACTGTGGCGGCGGGGGTTTTGTTTGAGTATGTCGAAAATACGCAAAAAGGAAAATTACCTCGTATTGAAGCACCACGTCATGTGCATGAAACCGAAATTATGGAAATTGATGCGGCGACACGTAAAAGTTTGGAGCTACTTTATCCGACAACCGCTGGCGGTGTTAGTCTGCTTCGGGTTTTAGATAGAACGGTTACCGGTGTTGGCGGGCGTTTGTTGGCTGAACGTTTGGCTTCTCCTTCGCTTAATGTTAAGGAAATTAATGATAGGCTTGATGCAGTGTCCTTTTTTGTGGATAATCCAGAAGTACGGTTGGCTTTGCGAGATGCGCTTAGACACTGCTTGGATATGAAAAGAGCTCTCCAACGTTTAAGTTTGGGACGTGGCGGACCAAAGGATTTGTATGATTTATCGCAAACTCTTAAGGTGGTGCCAAAAGTTAAAGAAGTTGTACTTAATTTTCAAAATTATCAGCCTGATACGGTTTATTCTTTGCCCCCGCAAGCGTTGTTTCAATTAGCTAACAGCTTTTTTGATCACTCATCGCTTTGGGATGCGATTGATAATATGTTATTGGATAATCGTGAAGATTTGCCTGTGTTGGCGCGGAATGGCGGGTTTATTAAAGAAGGTGCGTATCCGCCACTAGATCATTTACGCCATATTCGCAGCGATAGTGCGGCACAATGCGAGCAATTGCGTGAGCAGTATGCGCAAGAAACCGGTGTTTCTGTTCTGAAAATTAAAAATAATTCGGTGATAGGCTATTATGTGGAAGTGCCGGCTAAGTTTGCTGATAAGTTATTGGAAAATAAAAAGTTTATCCATCGTCAATCTGTCTTAAATGCGGTACGCTTTACTACGGATGAACTTTGTCGTTTGGAAAGTGAAGTTCTATCTGCCGATGAAAAGGCTTTGGCGGTGGAATTGCAATTATTTGAGGAATTGACGCAACGTGCGTTGGTGCAAGCGGATATGATTGCACTTTCAGCCGAAATTATGGCTAAGTTTGATGTGGATGCGGCTTTGGCAGAATTAGCAGCGGATTATAACTATGTGCGCCCTATCTTAAACGATAGTTTGGATTTTGAAGTGATTGACGGACGCCATCCTGTGGTTGAAGCGGCACTTAAACGCGAAAATGGAACAAGTTTTGTCGGTAATGATTGTGTGCTTAAACATGATGATGACCGTATTTGGCTTTTAACCGGTCCGAATATGGCCGGTAAATCTACATTTTTGCGTCAAAATGCTCTTATTGCCATTATGGCGCAGATGGGCTCGTTTGTACCGGCAAAGAGCGCAGTTATCGGCGTGGTTAATAAATTATTCTCTCGCGTGGGGGCTAGTGATGATTTAGCTCGCGGGCGTTCTACCTTTATGGTCGAAATGGTGGAGACTGCAGCTATTCTTAATCGGGCGGATGAACGATCCTTTGTTATCTTAGATGAAATCGGTCGGGGTACGGCTACCTTTGACGGCCTGTCTATCGCGTGGGCGGTGGTTGAGCAATTAGCAGAAGTTAATCGTTGTCGGACTATTTTTGCCACGCACTATCACGAACTTACAAAACTGCACAATAAACTTAAAGGTTTAAGTCTGCATTGTATGAAAATTAAAGAATTTAACGGCGATGTCGTCTTTATGCATGAGGTGATTGAAGGTGCTGCCGATCGTTCTTATGGTATTCATGTGGCAAGATTGGCGGGTCTTCCTTCTCTTACAGTTAAACGGGCTGAGCAGGTTTTAAAATTGTTGGAAGATGAAAAACAACATAAGGTGTTGACATCTGTTGAAGATGATTTGCCGCTCTTTGAAGCACTTAAAGAAAAAGAGAAACCGGTGCCGGAAAATCCTGCTGTTTTAGAACTGAAAGCTCTTGATGTGGATAGTTTATCGCCTCGTGAGGCTCTTGATAAACTCTATGAACTTAAGGCAAAGGTTTTATCTCATTCGTAGATATTTGAAGCTATTTTAATTCTTCCTTTATGATATCGGTGGTCAAAATCTGGGGTAAGATTTTGGGTGTGTTTATGCCTTGCGGGTAATAAACATACAACGGAATACTGTTGCGATTATAACTCTTGAGCGCTTCGCCGATTGTTTCATCTTTATTCGTCCAATCGGCTTTGAGCAGTTTGATGTTTTTTTGTTTTGCTAATTCTTTGAAAGTTTGTGTAGAAAGCGTGCTTTTATCATTTAATAAACATACAAGACACCATTTGGCGGTAAAGTTTATGAAAACAGGTTGATTGCTTTTTATGGCGGTTTCTACTTTTTGCGGTTCATAAGCTTCCCAGCTTATTTCTGCTTTGTCTTGCGCTGGGACAAGTTGGTTGGTGATAATCCAACCTAACCAGAAGCATGTTAATAGTATCGGTAAGGCTAGAATGCGCTTTAGGGTTATCATCCAATATCCAGGTTTGGGGATGTATTTTAAAAAGAAGCGTGGAAACAACTCTATCAATGTATACGGAAGAGCATAACCGATACTTAGGGATACAAAAATACTGAAATAAATTAGTGCCGGTTTAGTAATGGCATAGCCTAAAGCCGCTCCCATAAACGGTCCTGTGCATGGGCAGGCTATTAATACGGCAAAAAATCCAGTCAAGAAACTCTGCTTTCCGGCGAGCTTACTTAGGGTATTGGCGAATGTGTCTGGCAAGGGGAGCTTATCTATCAGATTTAAGAAAATGATGAAAAACAATAATAGCAAAATGATATTAAAAAGTGGTGATTGCAGTTGGAAACCCCAACCCAGTTCATTGCCTATTTCTCGGAGGTAAAATAAAATTCCCGCCAGAATTAAAAAGGAGCAAACCACACCGCTTAAATAGGATAATGAGGAAAAAATATTGGTCCGTTGTTTGTTTTGTATCAGATAGAGCGCTTTTAGGCTTAATATTGGTAGAACGCATGGCATTAAATTTAATATTAAGCCGGCAATGAATGCGGTTAAAATATAGTACCATAATCCTTGATTTTCAGAAGGCTCATAGGGGGGGAGAGTATTTGAAGCGGCTTCTATTTTTTGTGGTTCTGGGTTTATATTAGCGGATAGATTTTCTATCGTATTGGGCTCTATGTAATAAGCATGTCCAGGGCAGAGTATAATCCCCTTAAAATCAGGCGGAAGTTCTTGATCTGCAAAATCCACTTTGATTTGATTATGTGCAGTAATTGTGGTTTTAGGAAGTTCGGATAAGGCGTTTCTTTTGGGATGGCGACTTACAAATTCCGCTTCGCCGCAATCTTCGAAAATTTTGTCGTGTAACTCTATTTCAAGATGTTTTTCTCTTAATTTGGCTTTGGCACGTAATCTTAGGGGAAAAGTGTTTTCTGCGTGCATTATGGTACTTAAGTAACTGGGATTTTCTTCTGCTTTATGGCTTATAGGCAAAGCAAAGTTTATCTGAATTTCTTCAGGTAAACAGGACTCTCGGCAAGCTGTATAGGATAAAATGGCTCGGAATGGTAAACGTGTTAGAGCGTCCAAATCTTTTAACTCAAATGTGATACGAAAATAAATTTTTTGGGTATAGACATAGGAGGTTATAATATCTTCATATACGGATTTAGTGGGGGATGAGTGAGTGTTTGATATTTCAGAGTAATGGGGGGATTCAAAAAATGATAATGTTGTCGGGCCACCGATATCTCCTGGATTATCCCAATATAGATGCCAGCCTTGTTCTATATCTGCTTCGGCGATAATGGTCATTTGTTTGGTGTCTTTGGAAAGAGTTTTATATTCCGGCGTGATGCGTAAATTTACTAATTTTGTTTTTTGGTTGAAACTAACGGCGTATGCTGTATTAATGCATCCTAAAAACAGCATAACAAGGATATATGTTAGATATTTTCTTAGCATATTATTACTCTCAATCTTCTTTTTTTTTACATAATCGTTTTATTTTGTCTTCCAAGTTATTGTATTTCTTTTATGACTAATTTTTGGATGTTTATACTTTGACTAACAGCTGAACGAAAATTATTGTTAATAAATTCAAGGTTTAAATTTGTTGAAGTTATTTTTTCTTTGGGAACGATGATACTTATTGTTTGTGTTCCCGGACGTTTTTCCAGTTCAATTTCTTTTAGTACTTTTGTATTTAATTTTATGGTTAAGCAAGGTTTAGTCGATAGCATTGCATTAAAGGTTAAATCCATTTTTAAGTCATGAGATGGCAGTTTTTCTAGTTTTAGGCCGAGACCATTGATAAAAATATGATTTAAGACTTGTTCACTAAATTGCGCATACGATGTTATATTATTATTATTAAGTTCCGTCCCTAATTGATATGGATAGTATTTGGGGGCGGAGGTTTGACTAAATTTTTGATATATTTTGGATTTTTGGCGGACACTTGTTGATAATTTATAATCTTTGTTAGTTATGAGCGATGGGGCTTCTGCAAATAAAGAACGGCCCAGACCAAAAATATGTTCGGGTAATTTGATATCTAGCAGTTCCAGATAAGTCGGGGCTAAATCTAAGGTTGTATAGGCTTTTTGAGAATTTATTTTTAGGTTTTGAGGCGTATTTAAAAATACGTTGTATATGCTCCGTTTGTAAGGCTTAGTTGAATAAACAGAAATGGGCTTAAACATTGGGTGATCTCCTAAAATGACTATGCGAGTATTTTCCCAATAAGGTGTTTGCTTAAATTTATTGATAAAATCGGTTACAACTTTGTCCGAGCATAAAATGTTATCGCGGACATCCCCAAATATTTTTTGACAATTATAGGGTAGTACTGTTCCGGGAACATGTGTATCCACGGTGAACATCGTAAATAAAAAGGGTTCGTTTATTTTTTGTGTTTGGAATAAATTTAAAATATGGTTGAAGAGTAGTTTATCACTCAAGCCTCCATACGAACTTTTGTTTTTTTCTATTTCTTGTTTTGTTAAATTTTGGGTGAGAGTTGCTCCATCTATGACGTTTTTATAACCGTGGGATTTGTAAAATAAATCTGTGTAGGCAAATTTGTGGTCGGCGCTTTTGGCAAACCATGTTTCATAGCCGTTTTTTTCTAGTATATCCGATATACAAGTAAGGTTTTTAAGATGGTTGTGAATTGATTCTAATTTGGGAGTGGGGGTTATATATGGTATACCACATAAACCGGCTACTAAAGCTGCTTTGGTGTAATTTGTACCGTAAAGTGTGGTGTAGTTGCTAAAATGTGGATTATTTTGGGCTAATTCTGTTAATTGAGGGAGAAGATTTTTTTCGTATAACTCTTTATCATTGAAGTTTGATTCAACGCTTTCTAAATAGATTAGCAGCAAGTTACGTTTTTGTTGAGGAAAATCTGCTGCGGTTATTTCCGGTACTTGATAATACTTTTCATATAAGTCGGTATAAGTGTTGCGGTAATAGTAATAAGGGATAATGCGTAATTGCCAGATAAATATTAAAATGAAAGCACCAGATAGTTTGAGCAGATTTTTGTTACTCAATAAACCGATAAATATTAAATATAAAAGCGCACCTCCTAATAAATAGTATTTTATTTCCGGACTGAAATTTAGTATATCAATACCGCTGAGTTTAATATTGGCGTTGGCTATGATTTGTTCATATTCAAAATCAGGCCAGATATTTCGAGCGCAGAGAATAACAACGGCAAAACTTTGACTTATTAGCAAAACTAGTGCGCAAAAAGCACTTTTTAATAAATTTAGGAAATTTTGTTTTGCGGAGGAGTGTGTTTTTTTCATTTATTTAGTAATCCTTGTATTTTTTTGATAATGTCTTCAAACATGGCATAGGTTAAAACACCGGTGTTGATGTTATATCGCGAGGTGTGGTAACTATCGATAAGCCATAAGCTTGGGCTAGTTGGTAATTGATATATTTCGCCATGTCTGAATTTTGCAAATGATTGTTTTAGTCCTAAGGACTGTAAAACATTTTTATGTGAAATTGTGCCAAGACTTAAAATAATTTTTAGATTGGGCATGGCACTAATTTCTTTAATTAAAAATTGACGACAAGTTTTTTCTTCTTCCGTTGTTGGTTTGTTTTCCGGAGGAACACAGCGGACAGCATTTGTGATGCGGACATTTATTAGTTCATAACCATCATCTTTACGTTTTTGATAGTCTCCTTTGGCGAATCCGTATTTCTTTAATATTGGATATAAAACATCTCCCGCGTAGTCATTGGTAAACGGACGATTGGTTTGATTGGCGCCGTTTAGTCCAGGGGCTAGGCCAACTATTAAAATTTCAGCTGATAAATCGCCAAAAGGTGTTACCGGTCCATTGTGGTAGTGCGGATATTTTTTTTGGTTCAAAGCTCTAAATTCACATAGTCTGGGACATAAATCGCATTCTTTTATTGGAGGGGTAAAATTCATTTTTTATTTCCTTTTTAGCTTACGTTGGTTTGTGTTTTAATGCTTTTATGTAAAAAAAACGTAAAAAAGTTTATTGCTCCTACTTTAAAAGATAAATTTATAGCATATATGTCTGGCGATAAGTATTATAGATCTTATAGTACTTTTGGACTAAAGTTAATTTTAGTTTGTTATGGAGTTTTTTAATATGAAAAAAATTTGTTTATTAGCTGCGGCCGTATCGGTATTTGCATTAAATGCTCAAGCGGCTGATTGGAGTATGGGTAATGCGCATTTTAAACCTTATGTAGGGGCAGATTATGTTTATTCTCATACAAAACAAGGCGGTATTGCTTCTGATGCTAAGAGAGATTATAACTCTTGGATGGTTAATATGGGTACTGATATTGGTGAATATACCAGTATTGAAGCTTTCTTCCAGCAAGCTCCTGAACGTAAAGCGCATAATGCAGGTGATGAAATTAAATCCGAATTTTATGCGTATGGTTTAGATTTGTATGGTCGTATGCCGATTATGTGCTCAGATTTTAACGCTTTGGCATCTATTGGTATTGCTAACTATAATACAAAATATAAATTTAATGGTACAAGCGAGGATAAACAACGTATTGGCTATCGTGCCGGTGTTGGTATGTCTTATGATATGACCGAAAATGTTTCTTTCCGCGTTATGGGACGTTATAGCTATGTCGGGATGAAAAATCTTGATAATTTAATGGAAGTTACAGCAGGTATTCGTTATACTTTCTAAGTAAAAAGCGTCTCTTGTGTTTGAGCGACAGCGTAGGTCGTTTTGTATGGCTAATGGTGAGGAGAAACACTGCCGCTCATTCACGAATTTTGTCTTTTAGTTTTTGTAAGCTGCTTTTAAGCGGCTTTTTTTTATATAAAAAACTTGCTAATTTAAAAATACAGTATATAAATGTTTTGGCTTTATAAAACAAACTAATGATTTGATTGTAATGAAAAGTATGATGAATTTGAGGCACACTTTAGGGGTGGGACTAATCTTGATGGGGATTAGTATGCCGGTGAAAGCGGATATTACTTTAGCCGTAATTGCTCCTAAAGCCGGTGAATATGCACAAGCCGGTACAGAATTGTTTAATGGTGCACGATTGGCTATTCAAGAAATTAATGATAATGGCGGGCTGAATGGTGAGCGTTTGGATATGCTTACCATTGATGATAGGTGTGACGATCGTTTGGCGGTTTCTACTGCGGAGATGTTAACTCTACTTAAATCTAAAAAAATCGGTTTGGTGGTTGGTCCTTATTGTTCTAATCGTTTTGATGAAATTGCCGATATTTATGATAAGGCGAAAATTTTTCAAATCGTGCCGACTACTGTTACTTATAATCTGAGTAGTTTTGATAAAAAAGGGCAAATCTTGCTTTTGGGTACAAAAGCTCAAATGAGTGGTGATTTCTTTAAATTTTATAATCGAAATTTTGCCGGACTTAAAGTTGGGTTTATTTATAACGATAAGCCTGAAACAGGTTATGCTGAAGTGGCTAAAACTCTTTATAATGAATTTCGACGTTATGGTAAAAGTGAATTGCTTAAATTTTATGCGTTGAATCGAGAACAGGGCGGTGTTTACGATTTAGCTCGTTCTTTGGATGAAGATGGTATTCATCTTGTGGTGGTGTTGGGCGAAAGCGATGAAACCGTGAATTTTATTAGCGCGGCGAAGGAAGTTAATGCGCATCTCATCGTTTTTACAAATAAAAGTTTGATTAGTCCGAATGCTCTTAAAAAGTTGGGTAAAAGTGCGGAGGGAATTTATGTGATGGATCTTCCGGGACTTAAAGATAGTTTAATGTTTACGGAGAATCTGGTTAATTTGCGATTGCTTGGTATTGAACCAGAGGGGTTGGAAGTTTATAGCTATGTGGCTGTTAAACTTTGGGGCGATTTGGTTAAACAAGTTAAGGGGTTTGATTATGAGAAACTTTCACAAGCTGCTAATAGCGAGGAGGCTCGTGAAAAGTGGAGCGAATTTTTAATGCATAGTGGAAGCATTAAATCTGCTAAGTATATTATTGAAATGTATCAAAATGGAGAGTTTAAACAAGTTTATTAAATGGGGGCGGTGGCAAACTAAGTGTAAAAAGTTCTAAAAATGTTTGCAGTCTAAATTTTGGTGTTTATACTCCTCTTAATAGTTAATTTTTTTTGTAAAGGTAATGATAAAATGGCAGGAAGCATTAATAAGGTTATTTTGGTCGGTAACTTGGGGCAGGATCCTCGTGTTAGCAATACACAAAGTGGCGCAAAAGTTGTTTCTTTCAGCTTGGCTACAACGGATAGTTGGCGTGATAAGGCAAGTGGGGAACGTAAAGATCGTACAGAATGGCATCGTATTGTGATTTTTAATTCTGGTTTGGCTGATACTGCTGAGAGATTTTTGCGCAAAGGTTCTAAAGTTTATTTGGAAGGTCAACTTCAAACTCGCGAGTGGGATGATCAAAATGGGCAAAAACGCTATACAACAGAAGTTGTTTTGCAAAACTTTAACAGCGCTTTGGTTATGCTGGATGGACGTGGTGGCGATGGTGCTCCTGCAGGTGCCGGTGATATTTATGATTCGTCGGCAGCTTCTGGTTGGGATAGCTCTCCTGCTGGCAGTGCAGATGTTATGGATGATGATGTTCCATTCTGAGTTTTATCTGGAAAATGAAAGAAAAGCGGCAGTTGTTTGGACTGTCGCTTTTGTGTTGAAAGATAAATGTATTTTAGCGTGAAACTTTATGACGGCGGGCACGCAGTATTTTGGTTTCTTTGCTCATAAATTCATAACGGTTGTTTTGGGCGCGCTCTATAATACGAGACATTCTTGGTATCTTTAAAATATCTTGGAGTTCAACTAAGTCTTTTTCATTTTTTAAACTATGTTCTGCCATGATATTTACAACTTCGCGGAGTGTTTGACTTAGTTGATCGCCTTGTTTGGTTCGGTCGTCATCATCTTTATCCGAGTAGCTGGCGAAAACGTGTTCTATGCCATCCATGTCTTCATCTTTTTGTATTTCTACCGGATATATGTTGTTGACGGCAAAAATAGTTTCATTAGAAGTGGGGCGAAATACAGAGAAGTTCATTATAAAAGGTCTATTGCCAGCCAGTCTTTCCGTTTCATTGCCGTTGATGCCTTCCATAAAACGTTCATGCTCACGTTTACGGCGTAAAATGTATTCTACTTTTGGAGTATGCACGCTGGTGGCTTTTTCATCAGATAGTGAGCCAAATTTAATGGTTGTTGTTTTTGTTATGCCAATTGGTACAACAGGGGCTACATCAATGTTGTGTACTTGCTTTAAAAGATAATCCTGGACT
The DNA here is from genome assembly GCA_944391405.1 of uncultured Alphaproteobacteria bacterium. GTDB lineage: Bacteria > Pseudomonadota > Alphaproteobacteria > RF32 > CAG-239 > CAG-267. The sequence goes on from CALXTN010000023.1 coordinate 18,331, forward strand.
TTATCGCTGTAACCTAATTGTTTCATATCTTCTTGTAGCAGACGTTCCATTTGGAAAGCGACCGTACTTCCTTGGCAGTGGTTAACAAAAGGTATCATATTTAATCGTTGTGCTGCCTTGGCGATGGATACTTTATTGCCGTTTTCATCTCGCAGACGTGGAGCAATAGTTTTTTTGTAAATGTCTTTAATATATTGAGGAATATAACCATATTCTTCTTCGCGATAGTGTAAAAGAGGGTCATTTGCGTTGCCTTGATTATAGTGATTTAGCAAGGCCAAACGGTCGGTAACGGATTTACGACCGGAGGTGTCGTATTCAGCAGAAAAAATGGCTATTTTCTTTTTTTTCAGCATTTCTTCAATCATTTTCGCAAAGCCGTTAGCTTTTTTTGAATTGTCTGTGTTTGAGCCGGATAAAGTTACAATACAAGGCGTATCCGGTGGAATTGCATCTACATATTTCCAACCTAGTGGATGTTCTTTACTCTTTTTGATACGTTGACCTATTTGGGCATGCGAATTATCTGTCATTTCTTTTCTCCCTTGGTCTATTTTAACAGAATCCACATTATTTTGCAAGCGTAAACCTGATGTGAAATAGAAAAAATGTTTAAAAAAATAAGGGGCTAGATAGTTATATCTAACCCCTTGTTTATCGTGGTACGCCCGAGGCGATTCGAACGCCTGACCCACAGCTTAGAAGGCTGTTGCTCTATCCTGCTGAGCTACGGGCGCATGAACATTTTTCTTCATAGATGATTTGTTTTGATTTGTAAAGAGTTTTTTTATGAAAAAATGAAAATTTTTGGGCGAAGAATGATTGAAATAAAAAAATGGTAGAGAAGATATGGTTTTAGATTTGTTTTTTTGATACTTGTAAATCTCTTTTTTGGGGGTGTTTTTTAGTTTTAGGGGAGGAGTTTTTTATTAATCAATATTTTTTTGATTTGCGATTCGGAAATGCACTTTGAAACACATTTAAATTAAAAAATGTTTAAAATAATGGTTGACTTCATAAAAAAAACGGGCTAAGTTTGGTCAACTTATCAAAGGGCGCAGTTTGTGCCCTTGGTCTGTTTTGTCTTAAAAGTCTGGTCTCTGTGGCTTTAATGAATTAAAAATCAAATCCATGGTTATCTCGCTTTCAAGGCAAGTCGTTTTAATAATTTTAATTTTTTTAAGGAAATTGTGATGCCTACAATTAATCAGTTAATTCGTAAATCACGAACACCGAAAGAGAAGAGAAACAAAGTCCCGGCTTTGGATGCTTGCCCACAAAAAAGAGGTGTTTGTACAAGGGTTTATACTACTACCCCTAAAAAACCAAACTCCGCTTTACGTAAAGTGGCACGTGTGCGTCTAACCAATGGCTCTGAAGTAATCAGCTATATCCCTGGTGAAGGTCATAATCTTCAAGAACACTCAGTGGTGCTGATTAGAGGAGGCCGTGTGAAAGACTTGCCTGGTGTTCGTTATCATATTATTCGTGGTACCTTGGATACTCAAGGAATTGCTAAACGTCGTCAACGTCGTTCTTTATACGGCGCTAAGAGACCTAAATAGGAGAATACCAGATGTCACGTCGTCATAGTGCTGTAAAAAGAGTTGTACTGCCTGATGCTAAATATAATGACCAGGTAGTTGCTAAATTTATTAATAATGTTATGGAACAAGGTAAAAAAGCTGTTGCTGAAAAAATCGTTTACTCAGCTTTTGATATTATGGCTCAGAAATCTAAACAAGATGCTCTGACCGTGTTCCACGAAGCTATTGAAAATGTTAAACCGGTTTTGGAAGTTCGCTCTCGTCGTGTCGGCGGTGCTACTTACCAAGTTCCTTGCGAAGTAAGAGCTGATCGTCGTCAAGCTTTGGCTATCCGTTGGATTATTGCCGCTGCTAAGAAACGTTCTGAAACAACCATGACCGATAAACTTGCTAACGAATTGCTTGATGCTTTTGCTAATCGTGGTGCTGCTGTTAAAAAACGTGAAGATACTCACAAAATGGCTGAAGCTAACAAAGCTTTCTCTCATTACAAGTTCTAATTTTTTAGGGAACATAAGACAATGGCTCGTACACATTCTTTACAAATGTATAGAAACATCGGTATCATGGCTCATATTGATGCCGGTAAAACCACTACAACAGAGCGTATTTTGTACTATACGGGTGTAAACCACAAAATCGGTGAAACTCACGATGGTGCAGCTACGATGGACTGGATGGAACAAGAACAAGAACGCGGTATTACTATTACTTCCGCTGCTACAACTTGTTACTGGAAAGGTCATCGTATTAACATCATTGATACGCCGGGCCACGTTGACTTCACTGTTGAAGTTGAACGTTCTTTGCGCGTATTGGATGGTGCTATTACCGTATTTGACTCTGTTGCAGGTGTTGAACCTCAGTCTGAAACAGTTTGGCGCCAAGCTGATAAATATAATGTTCCGAGAATCTGTTTCTGCAACAAGATGGACAGAATCGGAGCTAATTTCTATCGCTGCTTGGATATGATCGTTGACCGTTTGGGCGCAAGACCTTTGGCTTTGCAATTACCAATCGGGGCTGAAGCTGAATTTCAGGGTGTGATTGATTTGATTAACATGAAAGCTATCGTTTATACTGGCGATACAGCTGATGCTCCAATTAATGTTACTGATATTCCGGCTGAGCTCAAAGATAAAGCTGAAGAATATCATGCAAAATTAATTGAAACAGCCGTTGAAATGGACGACCAAGCAATGGAAGACTATTTCGAAGGTAAAGAAATTTCTATTGATACTCTGAAAAAATGTATTCGTAAAGGTACATTAGCTATGTCTTTTGTTCCGGTTTTGTGCGGAACAGCTTTCAAAAACAAAGGTGTTCAGCCTTTGTTGGATGCCGTTGTTGATTATTTGCCTTCTCCGCTGGATTTGCCTGATGTAGAAGGTGTTAAACCGGGTACTGAAGAAGTTATTACCCGTAAAGCTGATGATAATCAACCTTTGGCAGCTTTGGCTTTCAAGATCATGAACGACCCGTTTGTTGGTTCTTTAACCTTTACACGTATCTATTCAGGTACAATCAATGCCGGTTCTTATATCTATAACTCTGTTAAAGATAAGAAAGAAAGAATCGGTCGTATGCTTTTGATGCATGCTAATAAGCGTGATGATATTAAAGAGGCATATGCCGGCGATATTATTGCTTTGGCAGGTCTTAAAGATACGACAACAGGTGATACTTTGTGTGATTCAAGCAATCCGATTGTTTTGGAAAACATGGTGTTCCCTGATCCAGTTATCGAATTGGCTGTTGAACCGAAAACTAAAGCCGATGTTGAAAAAATGGGTTTGGCTCTTTCTCGTTTGGCTATGGAAGATCCTTCTTTTAAGGTTTCTTCAGATCCAGATTCAGGTCAAACTATTATTAAAGGTATGGGTGAATTGCACTTGGATATTATCGTAGATCGTTTGCGTCGTGAATTTAAAGTTGATGCTAACGTTGGTAATCCTCAAGTTGCTTATCGTGAAACAATTACTAAACCTTGTGATATTGAATATACTCATAAGAAACAATCCGGTGGTGCCGGTCAGTTCGCTAAGGTTAAAATTAAATTTGAACCGATGGAAGGTTATACCGGTTTTGAATTTAATAACACTGTTGTTGGCGGTAACGTTCCGAAGGAATATATCCCTGGTGTTGAAAAAGGTTTACGCTCAGCTATGGATGCCGGCGTTTTGGCAGGATATCCGGTAACTGGTGTTAAATGTACACTTTATGATGGTGCATACCATGAAGTTGACTCTAACGTTATGTGCTTTGAAATTGCCGCTCGTGCAGCTTTCAGAGAGGGTATGCGTCAGGCTGCAGCTGTTTTGCTTGAACCTATTATGAAGGTTGAAGTTGTTACTCCGGAAGAATATATGGGTGATATTATCGGTGACTTGAACTCAAGACGTGGTTTGGTTAACGGTATGGATCAGCGCGGTAATGCTCGCGTTGTTGACGCTCATGTTCCTTTGGCTAATATGTTCGGTTATGTAAATACATTACGTTCCTTGTCTCAAGGTCGTGCTCAATTTACAATGCTCTTTGATCATTACGCTGAAGTTCCGAGAGAAGTTGCTGAAACTATTAAAGCTAAAAACGCTTAATTTTTAATCGGAGTGCTGTTCGTTTTTCGAATGGCACTCCAATAGCGGATTTTTTCTTATAGGGAAGAGTAATCCGTTTTATGGAAATCTTTTTGTTTATATTTTAGGAGAAGATTAAGATGGCAAAAGAGAAGTTTGAACGCAGTAAGCCACACTGCAATATTGGTACTATCGGTCACGTAGACCATGGTAAAAC
>CALXTN010000024.1 GCA_944391405.1 uncultured Alphaproteobacteria bacterium
TCAGGGGAAGCCAGTGGTAAAGGCTTATAGCCGCATATGAAGAACCCCGCGTTTTACGCGGGGGTATCTTTTTTGTAACAATTTTCGTATGAGCAAAATCATTTCATAGATGGTATTTGGCTGACCGAGCAACCGGAACGAGAAGAAATAAAAGAAATATCATCATTATGCACCACCACAGCGGCGCAATTATCAATAGCCAAACCGGAAATATGCTTTCGTTTCAAGAGATTTGTAAGCCGCTTTTTGAAATCATCGGTTAGTTGATTAAAATGCGGCACGGCAAAACCTTTAATAAGTCCAAGACCTGCCGCTACATCAAGTTTTTCAATATTATCAATATCTTCACTATTATCGTAATACTCAAACCAACAAACAGCACCGGCAGAAATTCCCGAAAGGACACAACCTTTGTTATACGCATCCATAAGAAGTCTATCAACTCCTTTTTCACGCCACAAATTGAGCATAAAAGTCGTATCCCCTCCCCCAACATAAATAATATCTGCCTCAAAAATTTTCCGTTTAATTTCATCAAAAGAAAGTTCGCTATCAATCAGTTTTAAAGGTTCTAAGACATGACATTTCAAACATTCCCCAAAATACCTTTTCACAATATCAAAATAGCTATTTTTATCAAAAGAAGCCGTTCCGATAAATAACAAATTGGGATTATTCTTTCCCGTTTCATGCACCATAAATTCATCAATAGGCAATGTTTCCAATTCGGTTTGTACAGCAGTTCCATCAGACAATATTTTCACACGACCAATTTCACCGCCTCCGATAGCCACAATAGTTTTTTTCATATTCTTCCTCCTAAATATGCAAGCATGACATCATAAAAACAATAACCTCAAACTAAAAAATAAGTCAATCATTTATCTGCCCCTAAGAATCTCCAAACAAGAATAAGATATTAGAAAAACAAACAATCAACTTGAAAATTTGTACAAATATGCCAAACTCCAAACTAACGTCAAACAAAACCACCAAGAGGAAACCACTCATGAAGAATAAAATTTTTCTTTTAGCCCTATGGCTTTGCACCGCCTGCAGTCCCCATAAACCCTACACTATTTATCAGTACGATAACGGAGATGATTATGTAAAAGACGGCACCATCCGCATTGTTGATACGAGAAGTAAAAAAATCGGTTACGCCACACCGGACGGAAAAGTTTTAATTGCGCCTCAATTTGCCTATGGATATCCATTTGAAAAAGGAATTGCCAAAGTAACCTATAAAGGCACTCAAAAGGCTGTAGAAAATTCACAAGGCGAGTACCATTATTGGGAGAGTGATGCTTGGTTTTATATTGATAAGCAAGGGCATAAAATAGATTCCAAATAAAAAACCCTGCACGTTCTCGTACAAGGCTTTTCATCAATCAGCGTTTTAAGATAAGCCAATGTTCTTCCAGAGAGGTTAAATCTGGATACCCCCAAGTCATAGCATCAATATTGCAAACAACCACAGAGCCGCAATGTGTGGCATAAATAGACTTACCTTCTAAGGGCTTATCTCCCGCCGCAACCCGCAATTCTGAAACTTTTTGCCATACAGAAGCCAAAGTCTTGACATCAGAAAATTCCAATAAATTTCCACCAAAGCGGTCGCGATAGAGTGTAACCACAGACGGCTTGATATGTTGCACGCGCGAATGAATAACCAACTTCGGAGAGATTCTATAACCGACAATTCGTCCATTATTAGGAAGATACGTTTCTGCCTCAACCAGATTTTCATAAACATACCGCGGCCTAATATAATCATTCACTTCTTCGGGCAGTTTTCCATTCCACCATGGTTCTCCTGCCGGCCCGTCATAAACGCCTTCTTTACCGCTAAGTTCATCTTGAACACGTTGTCTCATTTTTGAAACGTTAATCAGCAAAAAAACAAACAAAGCAACAAAGAGGACACTCGCAATAATACCAGTTGTCAAAAAAATGTTTGTATCAACGTTACTCATAATTATACCGGAATATTTTAAGAGGCTTATATGACCGGATCCTCTAAATTAAACATAATGATAAGTTATTCACTTAAATAATATGTTGACTGTACCGAAAGTCAATAATTTTAACGAAACTAATATACGGAACTCTAACGATGAATATAGCAAACAACAAAACCATCTATTCGCTGGAATAAAAACAAGAACCGATTAAAACTGTTAAGAGTACGCTTCACAAAAAAAACACCCGCCCCGTAAAGGAAACGAGTGTTTTTAATAGAATTAAACGATAACTTAAACCGCCCCAACGATAGAACGAAGTTCTTTTCTTTCCGCATAAGTCAGCATATCACGCCAATGATCAGATAGTCCCCTATTCTGAATAAATGTTTTGACCATATCAACGCCACCCTCTTTTATCAAAAAGTACATCATCAACCCATCATTATTATCATCACGAGGAACACTGTTAAGAAAGACACTAAGCATTTCAACCGTACCGTATATCACAACCTCTCGAAATTCATCTCTATCATATACTCCGCCGATATACTTTCGATACGCTTTATAAAGATTAATATCTTTTCGTCGCACAAACGCCACTCCGTTCCCCCACAAACCTAAACCTGAAGTAGTAGACCACACATACTTAATAAGCTCCGGTGCGCCATATCGATACAGAGAAAAAATGACATTATGTCCCAAATAAGCAAAATTATTTTTCGCATTGCCAAAAAAGTCTTTAATGATATCAACATGACCACCCTCAATTAACGCAATAACAGACTCAGGAAAATCAAGTCCGATACGATTATCCTTTGACACCCAAAATTGTCCATCACGCCAATACTTTTGTTTCCAACAACTATCAATAAATTTTTTAACCATTTTGACATCGCCAAACTTAATCAAAAAGGCAATATCATCATCTTCCGGACACCAACCGAGCGCCACATGAAAAGAAATTTCGCGAACTTTTTCTGCTCGTTCTTTTTCTTCTTTTGATTGCGGTTCTTGGATTTTTATATCATCAACCGCCTGTGAAGCATTTTCCATTGTTTCTCGAGCCACCTTATTTGCTTCAGTTCCTGCAAGAAAACAGTCACCGGTAACATCAGTAAACGGCTTTTTCACCACCATAATGGCGTTCATCTTGCCGTTGACAATAGACTTTGAGTAAGAGCCGTCTTCAAAAAAGTAGAAAGGATACCCGATGCATGATCCGATATCGTTTAATTTTTGTTTTAATCCATCCATATATATAAGTTTTTTAGATTAGAATAATAAATTTTACTACCGCCAGTATAACAAGGAAAATACATTTGTCAATATTTTCGTCTATTCATTTTTCTCGATTTTCCTCACAATCAACCCATCTCTTTTTTTATCACCATATCGTATCACACAAAAAAACACCCGCCCCATAAAGGAAACGAGTGTTTTTAATAGGATTACGAACTCTACTCTCTCAACATATCCAAAAACTCTTGCGAAACCTTACCAGTAACCAATTGGATTAAAGTTGAACAATTATCATCAATCCGCACCAAATTTATAAACATATCACGCGTAAATTCTCCCGTATAGAGAAATTCCTCCTCAAGCAATATTCTAAACAAATCATACTTCATCTTGCGCACCAAACAGTAATATTCATCCAACAAATTACTATGTTTTTTGCGCAATTTGTGACAAAAGAGCCTATACCCCTCTCCATTATTTTTCTCAATCAAAATAGTCGGATGAGACAAGGCATCAATACGTCCGGTATCCGTAAGAATAAAGTCAAGCATATCAAGCGTACCGTAAGCATAAACAAAATCAGCACACAAATAGCAAGCTTTTTTATCTGCCATAAAATATTTAAACAACTCAAAATCATGCAGCTTAACAATTTCTTCGATTGTTTTCGGAAATTGCTTTGCAAACACAAAATACCTTGAAAAATACTTATCGCTTCTCGCATCATACGTTTTATTGGCAATTCCTTGCATACAATACTGTTTGACGGCCTCAATTTGCCCATGTCTAATCATATACAACAAATCATCATCACTTATTCCATAAGATATCGTTGCCGATGAACTTAAGATTCTGGAATAAACTTCGCGAGTTCTGTCATCATCAACCCTCTGAGGTAAAAGCGACTTTGACTTTTTATCAAGAACAGAAGTCACAGATTGAAAACAAGGCTTCACTAAATCAAAATTTTTGGTAACCAATTTATCACTTTCCCCATAAATATTGAGAAAAGGCTTTCGCACAATAACGACCGCCACTTTCTTACGAGGTTCACCTTCTCCAACACAAGTTCCATCATCCAAGATATAATACGGATAACAGATACAGTCGCCGATATCATTTACATTTTTCTTAAACCAATCCAGCGGTTCCGAAGATTTAGGCACAAACGATGCATTTTCCCGTAGCTTTTGAGCAGCATCATCCGAAACAAAAGAAATCCCCCCATGACCAGAAAGAAAAGATCTTTTAACAATAATCATAGCGTTCATCTTACCATTGACAATAGACTTTGAGTAAGAACCGTCTTCAAAAAAGTAGAAAGGATACCCGATGCATACCCCGATATCGTTTAATTTTTGTTTTAATACATCCATATATATAAGTTTTTTAGATTAGAATAATAAATTTTACTACCGCCAGTATAACAAGGAAAATGCATTTGTCAATATTTTTTGTCTATTAACTTTTATCCTTCCATATCTTCATTCTTAATTTTTTCCCAAAACTTTCATATCGCATTCTTCTATTCACCTCCTCGCATACACACCAAAAAGAGGTGCACATAATGCACACCTCTTGTCAGCACAAACCGCAAATCTTCCCTAAGCTCTATCTACACACTTTACATCCCCTCCCTGTTCTATTTTTAAAACATCTTTGACACATCTTCCTTCCTCTTCTTCCTCAACCTTACCTACTGTTTATCTCCGCCCAAACCCACCACACAAAAAAAGAGGTGCACTCAAAGCACACCTCTTGTCAGCACAAACTATAGAAGTCTTATGACTTCATTTTGCCATTATCAAAACTATTTACGTTTTGCTTCAGGCATTGCTTCAGGAGCTTTTGTTTCCTGTTTTACCTTTTCAGTAACCGGTTTATAAACGGTCTTTTCCCATGGGCTCTTCTTGTCATACAATTTCTCGCAGATAGATAAGCCCACACTCCTCAAAGCTGTTTCAGTCGGAATAAATAAATCCATTCCTTCTTCTGTTTGTTTTGCAGAGTTAGAAATACCATTTACAGTCCCAAGTTTATCAATCAATACGCTGCCGACAGCGACTTTCTGTACCAACGTATCAACAATAATTTCAGTTCCGAGCGTATCAGAATAACGGTAGCCATAAATTTTACCATTATCATCCATATAGTTTTTGGCCGCTTCACCATCTTTATCCAACAAGCCTAAAGAAATATAGCCTTCTTGATCAATCGGCGGCAAGTCAAGGTTGAGTGAAATCGGAGTATATTCAACAGGCTTTTCCAAATGCATCAATGCGGTATTTTTGCTCGGATTAACACGGACAGCTTTCGCCTTAACAACTTCACCGTTTAACATTTTAACATCATAAGTATTTTGCAACTTATTAACCAAGCCGGCAGAAGTTAACACGAAAGAATCAGAGATAAGCAAGCCCATACCTTTTTCATCTTTTGCATTAGTAATTTCAACCACGGAGCCGCGAATTTTGAGCATATTTTCAGGGCTCAATTCAGAATAAGGTGGACGATCAACAATACAAAGTTTCGCATCTACATTATAGCCTTCCAAATCAACCCAGTTGTCATCAATCACGGTACAACTACCATCAGAAATCACATCGCCATTTTCATCAATACAGTTTTCGTATTTACGGAAGCTGTCTTCAACACCTCCTGTTTCTTCGATTTGCGGAGCAACCGTAACATTTTCCACTTCCACTCCACCTTTTTCTTCAACCGGAGCAGCAATTACGATTTCTTCAATAACTTCCTCTTTGGCAACTGGTTTCGGTTCACTACAATCTTCAACACATTCTGTTTTGCATTGATTTTTATCTTTAGAACCATCCTGAGCAACGACACAAGTCTCAGTACAAACCTTTTGACATTTCGGTTTTTCACAATGTTGTTCGCACTTCAACGGACAAGTTTCAACTGTTTCCGTTGTAACCGTCGTTGTTGTCACCTTTTTCTGACAAACAGGCTTGCAAACCTGACGACAAATCGGTTGTGGAGTTTCTACTCTTGTAGTCGTAATAATTTTTTCCTCAATAGTTTTGGTCTTTGTTTTAACATCAACAAATTCCTCAACTTTTGGTGCGCCCATGGTGCAGTTACAAGCCGGTTGCGGACAAGTGCACAATGGTTGATTGCAAGTACAAGTTTGAATAGCAGCACAAGGACAAGCCGGACGAGCGATTGCCGGACACTGAGGTTGTGGAGCATAAGCGCAACTTTGTGTATAAGCAACTTCTTTAGCAAAATTACATTTACCTGGGTTAAACTTCTCGTCAAAAGCAACTAAAGCCGCACGTTCATGCGCCATTTCTTCTGGAGAAACACGTTGAGAAAGTTGATATTCAAACCCTGGCAAAGAAGAAAGTCTGGCGGCTGCATCAGCAAAAGCGAGTTCAGCCAATTTAACTTCCGCTTCATAAATACCATTTTGTACTTCACCATAACCGGAAGTAACGCCTTTCCAAAGAACTTTGGTCTGGCTCAAGTTCATCAAACGCCAAGTAATCGTCATTTCGGAAGTACCGTTACGACGATTTTTCTTTTGAGCCTTATCCCAATCATGCTCATCACAAACATTCATAAAGAAGTTTGTAATCTCGGCAGTCAAAACATATTCCGGCAATTTAACGGCAGGATCTGCCAAGCATACATTCGGAATATCCATAATTTTGTAGCATTTATCGGCAGCTTTTTTGAAAACTTCATTAAATGCCATATCCTTTTGAATAACACGTCCATGGTTTAACATCGCTTGCTTCGTATAACGACGGCACCCAAAGATTCTGAAACGATAGTTACCGACATGATTTGCATAAGGACTGTAACCTTCTTGATTTTGCAATCTAAAATCAACATGTGTCAAAGCAAACGGCGCCAAATCGCAGCAATTTCTATCAACAGCGTTACTCTTGTAACGAGCCTGAGCTAAAGGATAGTTTGCGGTTTTAAATACCGGCATCGGACAGTTTGGACAATTTTTAACCCGAGTACCGTCAACGATTCGCACGGCTTTATTTGATTTCGGACGTTCACAATTTTCACAAGATCCCCCTGGAAAGATACTCCCATCTTTTTCAGGAGGACACTCCGGACAATTCGGAGTCGCAGCAACAGCGGCCGAAGCTACAAAGACTAACCCCACCGCCAAAACTGCGCAATAAACTTTACTAAAAATGTTTGTTGCTGACATATTATAATTTCTCCCTATCAGGTTTTGTAAAAAGCCGGTGTCGATAAGACAAGGCTTCAATTAAGTGCATTTTAGCGACCTTTTTTTGATTTTGCAAGTCTGCAATCGTTCTTGCTAACCGCAAAATTTTATTAAAACTTCTCGCTGTCAATCCACACTTTTCTGCGGTTTTTGCGGCAAAAAGACGCATTTCATCATCAAAATCGAGAGCTTTTTGCAAAAATTCTCCGGTTAATTCAGCATTGCAACACAAATTTTTCGCCCCAAAATCAGCAAATCTTTCCGCTGCGATTTTCCGCGCCTTCATAACTTGCTCACGCATTTCTTGCGATGAAGTGCCTTTTTTATCGGAAGTCAAGTCATAAGGGCTCACTGCCGGCACTTCAATCGACATATCAAATCTATCTAAAAAAGGCCCCGATAGACGATGCAGATATTCTTCAGCACACTTCGGCGCTTTGGCACACATTTTCCCCTTTGTTCCCAAGAACCCGCAGCGACAAGGGTTCATCGCAGCAATCAGTTGAAAATCCGCCGGATAAGTAGTATGTGCCTCTACGCGTGCAACGACAGCCTTTTTACTCTCAAGCGGCTGTCTGAGAGCATCTAGAGTTACCCGAGAAAATTCTGGCAGTTCATCCAAAAACAACACACCGTTATTCGCCAAAGATATCTCCCCAGGCACAGCTTTTCTACCGCCCCCGATCAACGATGGCATGGAGGCACTATGATGAGGAGCCCGAAACGGGCGTCGCAAATCCAACACCTCATCAATCTTATGATCATCTAAAACACCGGCAACCGAACGAATCATTGCATTTTCCAACGCCTGTCGCACTGTCAATGGCGGCAAAATTGTCACCAATCGTTCTGCCAACATAGTTTTACCGGAACCTGGTGGTCCAATCATCAATAAATTATGCCCGCCCGCCGCCGCAATCAACATAGCGCGTTTGGCGCTTTCTTGCCCTTTAACATCCGCATAGTCAAAAGCATAATTTTGTTGCAGATCTGCTCTTTTCGCTAAATCATCGGTACTATTTTCTATCGGCAACATCAACCTTTTATCAGCAAAATGATTAAGCAATTCAGTAATATGTTCCGCCGCCAAAATCGGCTGACATTGGCTCCACAAAGCCTCATGCGCATTAGCCCTTGGACAAACAAGTCCCAACTTTTCCGCCAACGCTCTGACACCAGCCGGCAACACCCCGTTAACCCGTTCCAACGTCCCATCTAAAGAGAGAGCCCCCATAAAAATAAAATTCTGCAACATTTGTTGGTTAACAAGCTTCATCGCGCCTAGAACGCCTAAAGCAATCGGTAAATCAAAATGCGCTCCTTCTTTAAGCAAATCAGCAGGTTTTAAATTAACTGTAACATGTTCATGTGGAAACTCAACCCCCAGTATAGAAAAAACCGCTCGTACCCGTTCGCGACTTTCGTTAATAGCTTTATCCGGCAACCCGACAATCACAAACCCCGGCATACCAGAGTGAATTCCGACTTGAACTTCCACTAATTTTGCCTCAATTCCGTCAAAGGCAACCGTTTTCAACCGACAAATCATACGTTATCCTTATTATTATTATTTTTATTTCCCGCCCTTAATAGAAGAGATAGAACAAAATAGAAACATTGTCAAGATTTTTTTAAACTTTTCACAAAAAAATCGCATTTCCAAAGAAATGCTAAAGAATAAATAATCTGTGGTTGATTTTTCGCCTATATCAAAGGAAAAATCCCTCTCTTGCAAACAATTGTCAGCTTACCACCGTGGCACAACTTCACCGCCATCACGCCAACGTCTGGTTGGATAAGTATTTTTGCGCAAGAAATCATAATTAGCGGAAACCTGCGGAATATCGGTAATTAAGACATATCCGGCAGCACGGAAATTTTCCGCACATTGTGCCGCACTTTCTCCAGGCATATCATAACATAAAATTTGCGTCCGCGTTATCGGATGAATAAGTAACACCCCTTCAGCGGCCTCGGTTGCGGATAAATCACTATAATAAGTCGGCATCGGCTGTGCGCATGGTTGATATGGAAGCATCGCCTCATCAGAACATTTACGATTATTCGGGCAGACTTGAATACCGTTAATCCCGACCTGTGGCTGTTGACGAAGCGTACAATATTCGGTTGCCTCTTTAGAAGACCACAAGCGTGAGCCTAAAAAACCGCCATTACCATCACTCTGACAAGGCAAAGCAGAAAGTTCCTCTTCTTCAGTCAACACAGGATACGTCCGTTCATACTGATAAGTACAAGCGGAAGAAAGAATCAATCCACCTAACAACAACACTCTCAAAGCATATTGACTAACTTTATGCCCAAGCATAACCTCTGCCTCATAAACAATTAAACTTAAACAAAGCCTAGCAATAAAAAAGAAAAGATGCACGAAAAATCTACGGTTATGAACAAAAAACAAACTATTCAAAAAAGCAGAATCAACTAAAAGCGAAAAAAGATTCCTCTCTAAGTTACAAAGAAAATTAAAATATTTCCTCCCCAAATGACCTAAAATTCTTTGACACCACTATATCATCAATAGTCTTTATCAAAGAGTTTACCCATTTTTTGCACAAATCCACTTAACAACATATCACTATAAACGATTTTTCCTTTCCAATCTTTTGGAATAACAATTTCGCTATCTTCCCGCTGTTGACGATTTTTAAAAATAAGTTGTTGCACCCCGCTCACATCACAATGCCACGTTTTAACCTTATCACATTTTGAAACATCAACCCGCTTCGGCAAATGATGAGCTTCCGAAAGAGTAACGATTGCCCCTTCACTAAACTCCAGTTTATCCAAATTTTTAAGGTCGCACCCACTCAAATTCACATCAGAGCAGTAAGATACATCAAGACCGGAAGGTAAATTTTTAGCATCTACTAAACGCACCTTAGCCTTATCCCCGAAGCGAATACGTGTTTGATGACTCAAATCACAACCGGATAAATCTACATCATTACACATAGAAACATCTAAATCGGTTGGCAAATTTTTAGCGTATATAAGAGAAACGGTTGTTCCGGAGTTGAAACGACAGTTTACCCAATTTTGCAAATCCACACCATCTAAGTTCACATAAGAGCAAGGTAAAAAATCAATTTGCGGCGGCAAATTTTTCACATAATCCAAATAAACGGCACTACCTTTTTTAAAGCAAAGTTTATCTTGCCCCACCAAATTCGAAAAGCTAAGCCTCACATCATCACATTGAGAAACATCCAGTTGTGGCAATCTAGATAACCGTGTGAGCGAAACAGACTTGCCAATACAAACTAATTTATCATAGCCCTTCAAATCTTCTTCAACCAAAAAATCCCCCGCCGAAACCAGCCCATAAGCAAGTTCTGAGGACGAGAGTAAAAATTTCCCTTCTTGAGGTTGTTTAACTTCCTCAAATTCAGCTTGATAACCATTGGCTTTCGCTATATTTTCACCGAGTTCAATCACGGCGTCGGGCTGTTCACGCCTTTCAAATATAGAGAGAACCGCCTCTCTAAATTCCCCCTGCTCATGAAGCGGAAGTTCGGCAACACATTGAAGCATATCTTTAATATTGCGCGCATAGTTAGTAGATTTTAGGACATCAAGACAAACCTCGGGTGTAATTTTCTTTTTTGGGAGACGTGTTTTTTTATCAGAAGTCAAGCTCCCTTTTTTATAGGGAGTAAGAATATTTTCCACCGCAAGTGCCGATTTAAAATTTTCAATATCAACAAACATTTGCGTTTACTCATTTATCTAAACTGCAAAGAGAATAGCATAAATTTAAGAATAGCGCAAGAATAAAATAGGCTATTAAAAAACAATTTATTTTTCCCATAAAATTACCTATTGCCGCGCATTTCTCTTTTCCCTGTTCCCAAAAGGATAAAAGTCCCCGTGTGCAAGCACACCAAGTTGCCAAATCCTAGTGTACAAGAGAAGTACATGGATTTTTGCCAATTCGGCTTCCATCTACGATTAGACGCTCAAATCAGCCCCCAAAAAAGGCGGAAAATTTTGGATAGATAGAGATGGGCTTAAGGGCGAATGAAATCCTAGTGTACATAGAGGTACATGGATTTTTGCCAATTCGGCCTCCATCTACGATTAGACGCTCAAATTTGACAACTTAGATTTAACGGTGGAAAAGACGCTCCAGATCCCCCACTTCCAACCTCACATACGTCGGCCGCCCATGGTTGCATTGAGCGGAATGAGGGGTACGCTCCATTTCACGCAGCAGATGATTCATCTCCGCCAAATTAAGCCGACGTCCGGCACGCACCGAACCATGACAAGCCATCGTAGCGGCGATATGATTAATTTTATCTTCAACAACGGTGGTTGCGCCCCACTCTGCCATTTCATCAGCCAAATCCACAATCATCTTTTTGACTGAGGCATCTTTAAGAAGCGCCGGCACTTCACGCACAATCACGCTCGAACCAAAATCTTCGACTACCAAACCGAGTTTGGCCAGATTTTCATATTCGCCGGAAAGTGCAGCCTTTTGAGTTAAAGATAAATCCACCACTTCAGGAAGGAGCAAAAGTTGCGAAGGAAGACGCTCGCCGGAAGTCATTGCCGCCTTTAACCTTTCAAGCACGATACGTTCATGTGCGGCGTGTTGGTCAACAAGGATGAGCGCATCTTCGGCTTGAGCTAAGATATAAGTATCGTGAAATTGCGCCTTAGCCACACCCAGTGGTCCGACATCTTCATCAGACGTTGGCGTATAGTCTTCTTCGGTTTTGACCGAGAATTTGCGTTCCAAATCAGGAAGGACAGCGGTTGAGCGAGAAGAATAGCCGGAAACGGGACGACTTTGAAACGACGAATAAGCCCGTTGGGGAGAATATGAGGAAGTTGCCCGAGATGATGGATAAGAAGAATATGCGGAAGAAGTGCGAGAAAAATCCCCAAGCACAGAAGAAGCCCCACTGCTAAAAGAACGATTTGGAATAGGCAAATCTTCATCCACAACAGAACCCGAAACCGAAACAGCTGTTGGAGAAGAAGCACTGACATTATCACAACCATTTTCGGGAATAAAATCATCAACCAACGAGTTAATGTCAAGTTTATCGGCACTACGCTTATCGCCCTCAAGCAACGCATGACGAATAGCCCCGACGAGAAGCGAGCGCACCCCTTGTTGGTCAAAAAAGCGTACTTCGGCTTTGGTAGGGTGCACATTAACATCAACATACATCGGGTCAACTTCCAAAAAGAGGACGCACGCCGGATAGCGAGAATTTTCCAACACGCCGGCATAAGCGCCTTTAAGCGCACCGAGAAGCAGTTTATCCCGCACCGGACGATTGTTGACAAACAGATATTGCGAGAGGGTATTGGCTTTGTTATAGGTCGGCAGACTAACCAAACCCGAAAGTGACATACCGTCGCGTTGCCCTTGCACTTGGAGAGCATTTTCGGAAAATTCACGCCCCATCACTTCTGAAGCCCGACGAAGACGAGCGTCAAACAAATCTCCGGTAGAAGCCGAAAGTGCGATTTTCTTTTTTTCATCCACATAAAGATAGAACGACACATCCGGATTAGCCAAAGCAATACGAGAGATAATATCGGCGCAAGCCCCCGCCTCTGC
Organism: uncultured Alphaproteobacteria bacterium; assembly: GCA_944391405.1. Taxonomy (GTDB): domain Bacteria; phylum Pseudomonadota; class Alphaproteobacteria; order RF32; family CAG-239; genus CAG-267. The sequence continues at coordinate 13,016 of CALXTN010000024.1, forward strand.
GCTGTCGGCTTTGAGGAATTTCAAACGAGCCGGCGTGGCATAAAAGAGGTCGCGCACTTCAATACGTGTACCTTTAGGTTTGGCGCAAGGTTTAATATCGCCTTTCTCCCCACCTTTAATTTCAAGCTCCCATCCGCTGTCATCCTCGGCCTGACGGGTAGAAATTTTCATCTTGGAAACAGAAGCGATAGAAGGCAGAGCCTCGCCACGGAATCCCAAAAATTGAATATTAAACAAATCATCGGAAGGCAGTTTAGAAGTAGCATGCCGTTCCACCGCCATCGCCAAATCTTCATTATTCATCCCCTTACCGTTATCTTCAACCACGATTAAGGTTTTACCACCGGCTTTAAGCGTTACTTCAATACGTGTCGCACCGGCATCAAGAGCGTTTTCAACCAATTCTTTAATCACCGAAGCCGGCCGCTCAATAACTTCACCGGCAGCAATTTGATTGACAAGATTAGATGGCAAAACCCGAATAGACATGATTACTCTCCTTTTAATTTTTTTTATAGGGGGAAAAGGAGAATATGACAATATGTTTGTGGCAAATATGCACGTTTTAAATAAGGATATAATGATACAAAATTTCTCGCGTTATTCCAAAAATTCCCAACACATCTTTCGACAACTGCCGTTCATTAACGCCAACAAAGTCGCCTGACGAGTGTTTATATTAATATTTTCCATCACGTCAGATGATCTGTCCACCAAAACAGAAACAAGATTACCATACAGTTCAACCGCCTCCCGAGCTTTAGCCAACGCATTTTCAAACGGCATCGTATAGCTAAAAATCAGCGCCAACAATTCAACATCAGAAAGCCCTATACGTACATCTTTCAACAAAGCATCACATAATTTATTCTTAGCCGCTTTGTGCACTAAAAGTCGAGCTTCCTCACAATCTTTAGGTGAAGCATAAGTCGCATTGATATTTCGCACGATTTCTTTTATTTCCGCCAAAAAGTCCTCAGAATTCTTTGCCGAAAACTGCATATTTTTAAATTTTTTCTTATCTTCCGCCGTTAAAACTTTAGCCCCTCTGTAATTTTGAGCATGTAACCTTAAACGTCGCATACTACCCCCAAACAAAAAGACCGCCTTTTGATTAAGGTGGTCAGGGAGTTCAACAATCACATATACTTAAATGACTCTGATAACCTTTAGACTAATGTCTTGAACATACGCTAACAGCTCCCCGACCATTTAGAAGTCGGGGATATAATCACGCACGCCTGATTTATAAAGACATGCGTATAACGATGCTATATCCAACACCGAAGTATATATGAGCCGTTGAAAGCCCCGCACCCTCTCAGATGCTAAACGTAACAGAGCGAACGTCCGCACGCCTGAAATCAAATATAAAAGAGAATATACGAAAAAGCAAGCAAAAAATCTCTTGTCAAAGCCAAAACACTTTGTTAGACTGAGCAAGAATTATTTATTTTTATGTCTAACCATTAGTTTTACGATTATGAACAATGAACAATTACGATTTGAAGTCAAAACAGGAAACATCCTTTCGCTTGAAGCGCAGCGTCAACTGATACGCCTCGGAGATATTGAATTATTCAAAAGTTACATAAAGAATCACTTTCTGGATTTTAAAGCGGAACCGGAACTATTAAACCCGACATCACTAGAAATGTTGAGCGCCTACATCGATAACGGCAACTGGCTATCGGGAACAGCGCAAAAATTACTATTAAAAAACAAAAACATTGCCGCTTTTAAGTTATATACCGCCCGCAAAAGATTAAAAAGAGAGTTGTTACCCCGCCTAATCAGTCCGCGCCACCTTTTACAAGTTGAAGCCTATCTGGCAAATGGCAACCATCTGGATAAAGACACGGAAGTCCTACTTCTAGCCCCACAAAATCTAGAAGTATTAGCCAAGTGTCTACAAAGTTACACTCTGTCAAAAGACTTCCAACGACAGCTGTTTTTACCACAATATCTGGCTCAATTTAAAGTTTTCATTCAGCACCGCTATTTTTCACCCAGTGTGGAACAAGAACTTCTAAAGCCGGAAAATTTTGAGCTTTTTCTCCTTTATAACAACCACTTTAGCCTAAAGAAGAAAAATCAGATAAAGATGTTGTTGCTTAACCGCAAAGAAATGATAAAAGCCTTTTGCAAACACTGGCATATTAGTTATTACGCTAAAATCAAAGCCAAAGAATATGCCTCAAAACTATAAACGGCAAACACATTCTAAGCATAAGGTAATGGCAACCGACAAGGGTATACATCATCCCTGATGAATGGCTCTCAAAACATATCGTAACCATTAAGTAACACCGTCCTCAACAAGGAGACGGTGTTTTTTTGTAGCAAAACACTTGCTTTTTAAAACAAGCGGACTAAAGTGCGAAAAGAAAAAAAAGCTAAAGGAGCAAAAATGTTAAACTTATTGTATATTTCATTGGGTGGCGCTTTGGGCGCATTGGCAAGATACAGTTTGAGTTTAGGTCTGGCAAGTAAGAGTATGAACTTCCCGACCGCGACATTATGCACCAATATTGTCGGTTGCTTTTTAATGGGCATGATAACGGAAATTTTCACGCTCAAAGCAAATTTACCAAGCGAACTGAAATTATTGATTGCGACGGGATTTCTGGGCGCGTTTACAACCTTTTCGACCTTTGGCTTAGAGAGTGTAAGTTTAATCAACAAAGCGGAATTCAGCAAATGCTTTGTGTATATGACAAGCTCGGTTGTGTTTGGCGTGAGTGCGATATTCGCCGCCGTATGGCTCACCCGCAACATTTTAGCCCGCTAAATTAAATAGAGAAATAACCGCCCCCAAAAACAAAGAACGATATTGCGCAACCGGAAAAAATAACGTTATAACCTACCGCCATTAGCTTTTGCGGACATTGCCAAACCTAACGCAGGAGGTTCTGGTTGTTCATCGGCAAACACGAGTTTCCCTTTCCACCCATCAGGCAATTCAGCGCAACTATCCTCCATCTGTTGACGATTTTTGAAAACCAACTCTTTAACCAAATTCAAATCGCATTCTTCCAAATTCACATCAGAGCACATAGAAACATCAAGATTTTTTGGTAAATTATAAGCATTGCTTAAATTCACCTTTGCGCCATCCTTAAAGCGAAGATGAGGCTGTTCGCTCAAATCACAACTGGTTAAATCCACTTTAGAGCACATAGAAAAATCTAGATTTTCGGGTAAATTTTCTGCCCCACTCAAATCAACCCTTGCGCCGTCTTTAAAACAAAGATGAGGCAGTGAGGTTAAATCACCGCACAACCATAGCTCAGAACATTTGGATAAATCAAGATTACGTGGGAAATTCTCTGCCTCGCACAAATTAACCTTTGCACCGTTTTTAAAGCGAAGATTAGGCTGAGAGCTCAAATCACAACTGGTTAAATCCACATCATCACACATAGAAAAATCCAAGTCTGCCGGTAAATTTTTAGCCCCATTCAAAATAACCTCTGCGCCGTCTTTAAAACAAAGATGAGGCTGACCACTTAAATCACAACCTAAATTCACCTTATCACAGCAAGAAAAATCCAAATTTGTTGGCAAATTATATGCATGTCTCAAAACAACCTTAGCGCCGTTTTTAAAGCGAAGATGAGGTTGCCCGCTTAAATCACATCCACTTAAATCAAGTTCATCACAGCAAGAAAAATCTATATTTGGGGGTAGATTTTCGGCTCTGTCCAAATTTACCTTTGCCCCCTCTCTAAAGTGCAGATTAAGCTGCTCTCTCAAATCACACCCTAATAACCCCACCTCTGCATACCGAGAAAAATCAAGATTAGGAGGTAAATTTTTTACTACATACAAATCAACTTTAGCTCCGTCTTTAAAGCAAATACTTTGCACACCATCAAAATCACACTTTGGAGCCATCAATCCCTTATTTTTATCCGAAAAGGAAACATCTGTGGAATTAGGGAATTCCATATTTTTCGGAAACTTCACATCTGCGTCAAAATAAATTTTTTTATCGCTTAAAAAAATCACTTTATCGTATGCGCTAAAATCTTCATCCGTAAACTCACTTCCCAAACACATAAAGCATTTCCGAACATCTACATCTGAATACAAATATGGTCCGTCTTTAATTTTTTGAGCCTTTGCAAATTCTATGCCATAGCCGGATTTTTCCGCTAATTCTCGGCCTAATTGAAGAATGGGCTCCGGCTGTTCACGGTTATCAAAACAAGCAAGCACCACATCTTTGAATTGCGCTTGCTCTTCATCCGGCAATTTAGCAATAAGTTGAAGAATATCCCTGATACACCGCGGATAGTTGGTAGATTTAAGAATATCAAAACAAACTTCCTGTGTCAGTTTCTCTTTGGGCTGGCGCACCCCTTTAACAACCACGCCTTTATCATACGCCGTCAAAATATTGGCAATTTTCAAAGGCGTTTTAGAATTTCTAATATCAACAAACATTTGCGCGCTTTCATTAACCTAACATAAAAAGAGAATAGCACAAAAAAGTAAATAGCGCAACCGGAAAAAAAGCATTTACCCTAAACGCAGGTCGCACATCAAAAAAATAAGCTACCAAGTTTGCGCTTGCAAACTTGCCCCGAAGGACAACTGTTTCATCTCCCCAATAGGACAATCGGCATTTACACGCCCAAAACTCCACCCTACAAAGAACTAAAGTAAGCGTGCACAAGTGCACCCCCATTTAAAACAGAAAAATAGGAAACTTATCTCAAGTTTCCTGTTTTTGCAATGGGTGGGATAAAATAGTGTTGCTCATAGCAGATTTTGAAGCGCAGTGTACAAAACGAGTACATAAGTTTCAAAATCTGCGACATGACACTGTTTTAGCACGCACCACATCCCCCATTAGTATTCGGAACCGAGCCCAAACTCCTCCTCACTTTTATCTTCGAGCATAGACTTGCCGCCGTCCCCGATAACACGTTGCGTGTTATTGTAGTCAAAATCAGGTTTGAGCGCTTCAGTAATCACCACTTTATCATCAAGCGTCGCCGGCTTACCTGTTTTCGGATTAATGCGCACAAAACGAATACCTTTCGGCACACGAAATTCCAAATTCGGCTTATCTTTGAGCGCCTCTTTCATAAAGTCATAAAAGATAGGCAAAGCCGCCGCCGCACCGGTTTCCACCCGACCGAGTGTGCGCGGATCATCAAAACCGATATAGACACCGGCCACCAAATCCGGAGAAAAGCCGATAAACCACGCGTCTTTTGTATCATTAGTCGTACCGGTTTTTCCGGCCAACGTTTTACCGAGTTGAGAAAGTCTTGCACCTGTACCACGTTGTACAACACCTTGTAAAATAGATACCATCTGATAAGCGGTTAATTCATCTAAAACCCGCTCTCTGTCATCCGTAATTTCCGGAACTGGATCATTAGGATCAAAATGCGCCACTTTACAACCGATACAATGATTATCGTTATTTTTATACAAACTCTTGCCATAGCGGTCTTGAATTTGCTCAATCAAATACGGTGTAACTTTTTTACCCCCATTAACAAAGACAGCATAAGCAGTTACCATATCGACCAAGCGAGTATCATCGGCTCCTAAAGACATAGAGAGAAGCTGAGGCAAATTATCATCAACCCCGAGACGCTTCGCCATAGCGGCCACTTTATCCATACCAACATCTTGCGCCAAACGCACGGTCATCAAGTTTTTAGATTTTTCAATTCCCTGACGAAGAGTTGTCAAGCCGGAGAACCCAGCCGAATAGTTAGAAGGTTTCCAAAGAGGCAACCCCGGCCCTTGATCAAGTACAAACGGAGCATCAAGAATAAGGTCAGTCGGAGAATAACCAAGTTCCAAAGCAGCCGCATAAACTACCGGTTTAAAGGTAGAACCTGTTTGACGATAAGCTTGCGTTGCACGATTAAATTGGGATTTATTAAAAGAAAAACCACCAACCATCGCCAACACTTTACCGTTATGCGGATCCAGCACTACCATTGCACCTTCAACATTAGGGACTTGCCTGAGTTCAAACACGCCGTCTTTAACTTCTTCCGTATAAATAACATCGCCAGCTTTGAGTACATCGGAAACTTTAGTCGGAGCCGCACTGACATATTGATTTTTAAGAGTTTTGCGCGCCCAAGCCAAACTTTTAAGCGTAATAACGCCTTGTTTACCATCTTCATTTTCAACTTTAGCCTGCTGCGGCGACACCGTAAGAACCACAGTTTTTTTCCAAGATTTTTCCGCCCCTTTGGGAAGTTCAACTTTTTTGAGTTCTTCCTGATAATTACCGTTCAAATCAATATGAGCGGTAGCCCCCCTAAAACCGTGACGACGATCATAATTGATCAAACCTTTACGAAAGACTTTTGTAGCAAGTTCCTGCAGTCTCGGATCAAGAGTAGTACGAACCATCAGTCCGCCTTCAAAAACGGCATCTTCGCCCAAGCTTTTAGAAATCACGCGTCTGACTTCATCACTAAAATATTCGCTGTCTTTAAGATAGCCGAATTTTTTATCAACGGTAACCAGCGGTTTAGCCTGCGCCTCTTTTGTTTCCTCTTCGGTCACATATCCGTCTTCAAGCATACGCCCGATAACCCAGTTACGACGAGCGATAGCGGCGTCATACCGTTTTTTCGGATTATAGTTATTCGGTCCTTTTGGAAGTGCTGCCAAATAAGCCGTTTCCTCAAGAGTTAATTCAGAAAGTGATTTATTAAAATAGTTAAGTGCTGCGGCCGCCACACCATAAGCTCGATTCCCCAGATAAATTTCGTTTAAGTAAAGTTCCAACACATGTTCTTTAGAAAAGGCCTTACTGATACGATAAGCAAGGATAGCCTCTTTAATTTTACGAATAAGCGAGCGTTCAGAAGAAAGAAGAAAGTTTTTAGCCACTTGTTGCGTAATAGTAGAAGCACCAACCAAACGCTTACCCTTAGCATAATTAACGACATTGGTAAAGACGGCGCGAACAATTCCGATAAAATCAATACCTGGGTGAGAATAAAAATGTTTATCTTCAGCGGCAATAAAGGCTTGTTTAACCCGTTCTGGAATTTTATAAAAAAAAAAAAAAATACGTTTTTCAGCAGCATATTCCATCATAACCTGTCCGTCGCCGGCATAAAGACGAGTTGTAACTGGTGGCTCATAAGTAGCCAGATTCGAATAATCTGGAATATCAAAACCGGAAGTTTTAAACCAAATAAAGATACCGGCAAAAAGCAACACAGCCATCAACAAACCGAAACTAATAAGATTAACCAAAAATTTAGCCATAAACGCCCCTATTTGAACAAACAAAATTCACATATTCGCATAAATATACAAACGAGGATAAAGCAACGCAACCCCTATTTAAGCCTTATACCCATAATATTAAATTTTTAGCGCCAAAGCAATCGGCAAGTATACCCACAACACAAAAAAAAATCTCCGATGGTGGTATCGGAGATTTTAACTGGTGCACTCGGCGGGGTTCGAACTCACAACCTTCTGATCCGTAGTCAGATGCTCTATCCAGTTGAGCTACGAGTGCGTGACTGAAAGAGTTAATAGCGCAAAGTTTTTTGAATGTAAAGAGTTTTTTTTAAAGTTTTTTATTTTTTTGAATAAGTATTTAAATTTACAGAAAAAAAACTTATAAAAGAACAAAACAAAATTCACCCATCCACGTTTAGGCACACAAAAAAGTGCACAACATAAGTATTTCATTAGACAAGCCTAAAATGAACAGCTAGATTTTAAACGTTTTAGAGCATACTAAAAAGAGCCAAGAGAAAAGGATAAAATAAATGACAGATGAAAATAAAATATATGCCCCATTTAAGGGAATAATTCCAACCCCATTTTATGCCGGACAAGTAGCAGCCCCTCCATATGATGTTTTGTCCTCCCAAGAAGCAAAAATAAAAGCCCAAAACAACCCATATAGTTTTTTACACATTTCCAAAGCGGAAATAGACTTTCCAGAAGAAATATCCCCCTATGAAGAATGTGTCTATGAGCGTGCCGCCACCAATTTTCAAAAATTAATCAAAGAAAGCGTTTTACAAGAATTAAATAAACCATGCTATTATGTTTATCAAATGGTAATGGGCGAACATATCCAAACCGGCTTAGCCGTAGCCGCATCTGTTAAAGCATATGATGAGGGGCGAATTAAACGTCATGAATTAACCAGAGTAGTCAAAGAAAACGACCGAGTTAAACAGATTCGCACCGTTGGAGCGCAAACCGGTCCTGCCCTGCTCATCAATAAAGAAATACCTGAAATTAAGCATCTCTTGCAACAAATAACCTTAAATGAAGCACCATACATCAGCGTCATTGGCGATAACAATGTCCGCCACAGTTTATGGATAATTGATAATGATGAAGAAATTAAGCTCATAACCGAAGCCTTCAATGAGCAAAATGAGGCCTACATAGCCGATGGTCACCATCGTTCCGCCGCAGCCTCTCGCTTAGCAGCCGAAGACAACACCTCAGAAACCGCTCGTTTCTTAGCTGTAGCCTTTTTTGCAGATGAAATGAAAATTTGGGATTATAACCGTTTCGTACACGATTTAAATGGAAAAAATGTTCATGAATTTATGCGTGCGCTAAGCCACGAATTTTCGGTTGTTCCATCAGAATGCCACAAACCGGAGAAAAAAGGTCAATTTATGATGTATCTAAATGGTCAATGGTACATAATGACCTATAAAGGAGCACCAATAGGAGATGACCCCGTATCACAATTAGACGTAAGCATCTTAAGCGAAAAAGTATTGGATAAAATTCTAAACATCAAAGACTTGCGCAACGATGAACGTATC
>CALXTN010000025.1 GCA_944391405.1 uncultured Alphaproteobacteria bacterium
GATAAATCTTTCGGATTAACTTTTTTAGTCGCATCAATACGTTCCACAAATTCTTTAACATTTTCAGCTTTTTTCATCTTAAGTCTCCCTCATAAAAATTATAAAGAATAAAAATCTAAAATAAAACTAACAACAAACAAAAGTGCTAATGGCAATACAACTTTTTCAAAAGGAAAGTGCGCATGTCCATTATTATGATTTTTCATAAAAGTATAAAATTTTTGAGAAAAAATATACAAACCAGCGCCACAAAGAGAAGCGAGTAAGAATTGATCAATATAAAGAAAACCGATAATTTGAGGAGAATAAAGAAGTTCTCCCATATAAATAAATCCAATCATGGCAATACTGGAAATCATTAAGATAGGGTTACGTCCACGAAAATACCAATTTTTCTTATCAAACCAAAGAATCAGCCAATACCCTAAAAGTGCAAATAAAGCACCGGCCCATAAGCCGACAATATTATCACTAATACCAAGCTTACGTGCAATTTCAAGAGAAGCGCCGATGGCAACAGTGCAAACCACACAAGCCGGGTTAGCAAAAGCCACAGTAATATTGGCGAATAAGGATAGGAATAGCAACATCAAAAACTTCATTTTATAGCTCCGTAAATACATATTAAATATAATATATATAATAAATAATACATATTAAAAAGTCAAGATAATTTTCAAATAAAAATATTGATATAAGTAATTTTGTGTAATATATATACCACGATTAGGATAAACACGAAGGAGAGATGTTATGAAAAAGCTTTTATTCACGATGGTTGCAGCACTTATGTTAAATGCATGTAGCGAGTCAGAATCGGTATCATTGAACGGAAAAAATTTTGTATTGGCAAATGATAAAGCGATAACACTGTCATTTGATGCTAAAGAAAACAAATATTATGGTAAAGTTTTGAATAATTATTTCGGTTCATACACAATTGAAAAAAATAGTATTAAGTTTGGTCCAACGGCTTCTACAATGATGGCAGGACCAGAATCTGAAATGAAAAAAGAGCAAACCTACTTTCAAGATTTGAGCAAAGTTACAACATTTAGTCTAAAAGACAAGGTATTGGAATTAAGTGGAAATGGCGTAAGCTTGAAATATCAAGAACAATAATTTTAAGATATTGTAAAATAGAAAAGCCGCAGATTTTCTGCGGCTTTTCTTTGGAGGGTTATCGGATAAAATTATCGCAATGATGCGCCTGTTTTTTTGCCAACTTCAAGAATAACCTTATTCATCAAAGCCTCAAGTTCAGCATCAGTATAAGTTTTTTCTTTAGGTTGGAAAGTAACAGATATAGCCACGGATTTTTTATCTTCGGGTAAATTATCCCCTTCGTACACGTCAAAAACGCGAACGTCTGCAATATTATTTCTATCAGCATTTTTAGCCGCAGCAACAATATTGATTGCAGAAACATTGCGAGCTACCACAAAGGCTAAATCTTTATCAACGGCTTGCAATTGGGATAATTCAAGTTTCTTCTTAGCTTTAGATTTAGCATCTCTCGGCAACGGAATATTATCCAAAAATACTTCAAAAGCAACCACATTAGATTTAATATCAAGAGCCTTTAAAACAGCCGGATGTAATTCGCCGAAATAAGCCAAAACATTTTTACCTAAGCGGATAGTACCGCTTCTGCCTGGATGATAATAAGACGGAGCATCAGTTGTAATTTGCGGTGCATCAATAGGACCTTTTGCCGCAGCAATAGCAGCCAGAGCATCCGCTTTAGCATCAAACACATCATAAGCACGCATTGAACCTGTCCAATCTTTCTTAGAAGTCTTGCCAACGCGAATACCGGAAGCAACAGCTTTCTGTTCGCCAGGATTTCTGCCATAAAACTCTGGGGCAACTTCAAATATTGCTAAATCTGCATAACCTCTAGCAATATTGTTTTTAGCACCAATAAGCAAATTCGGCAATAATGACGGACGCATTTCATCCAGTTCTTTGATGATAGGATTTTGTAATAAAATCGGTTCTTGTTCGCGACGGAAATATTGCGCAATATCACTATCGGTAAAGCTGAAGGTAACTGTTTCAAACATGCCGCGAGAAGCGAGTTCATGCTTAACCATAACGATATTATTTTGAAGAGGCGTCAAAACCGGTTTCGGAAAATCTGCGGTTTTCATAGATGTTGCCGGAATATTATCCAAACCAATCATCCGCACAACTTCTTCAATCAAATCTTGTTCACATTCAATATCTCCACGCCAAGAAGGAGAAACCGCTTTAATCTTTCCGTCTTCTTCAGAAAGTGTGAATCCTAAGTGAGAAAGAATTTCTTCACATTTTTCTTTAGAAACTTCCATCCCAACGAAAGTCTTCAATCTTTCCGGACGAAGATATACCGGTTTTGCCTCAAATTTTTCCGCACCGGCAATCTCCATTTCAGAGGCCTCACCGCCGCAAATATCCAAAATCATTTTTGTGGCATAATTATTGCCGGAGATATTAGACATCGGGTCAACCCAACGTTCGTAGCGAGCGCGAGAGTCGGAATCAAGTTGTAATTTTCTTCCCGTACGAGCAATGCAGGTAGGTGTAAATAAAGCGCATTCCAGAAGAACGTCTGTTGTGTCTTCATAACTACCTTTATTTAAGCCGCCCATAATACCGCCCAAACACTGAACACCTTCGTCGTCACAAATACCCAAACATTTATCATCAAGCGTATAGCTCTTTTCGTTTAAGGCCAAAAATTCTTCACCATTATGAGCCATCCGAACCTTAATGTTGCCTTTGAGTTTATCGGCATCAAAAACGTGCAAAGGACGCGCCAAATCATAGTTAATGTAGTTTGTGATATCAACAAGCGCAGAAATCGGACGTAACCCGATAGCGGTTAATCTATCCTTCATCCATTTAGGAGTTTCCGCTTTATTATTGACGCCTTTGATATAACGAGCCGTATAAGTCGGGCACGCGTCAGGACAATCAACAGAAACTGTAATAGGGCTTTTGAATGAACCTTTTATTTCCGGAATATTAAGTGGTTTTAGTTTTCCTAATCCGGAAGCAGCCAAATCTCTGGCAATACCGCGAACACCAAGACATTCTGCACGGTTTGGAGTGATGGAAACTTCAATAACCGGATCAATATTTAAAACATCCGCGGCCGATACGCCGATTGCCGTATCGGCAGGCAATTCAATAATTCCGCTATGGTCATTTCCAACCATTAACTCTTTTTCGGAACACATCATACCCATACTTTCAACACCACGGATTTTAGCAACTTTCAAACGTTCGCCATAAGCAGGAATAAGAGCACCTGTGGGCGCATATATTCCAATAAGTCCTTCATGAACATTTGGCGCACCGCAAACAACCTGTAAAGTTTCTTTACCGGTATTAACCGCCAGAACGTGAAGATGGTCTGAATCCGGATGCATTTCCACTTTTTCAATTTTCGCTGTAATAAAATCATGAAGAGCTGCCGCCGGATTAATAACTTCTTCAACTTCCAATCCGATGCGAGTTAATGTTTCGCTAATTTCATCAACACTGGCATTTGTATCTAAATGTTCCTTTAACCAAGAAAGTGTAAATTTCATCGAGCCAACCCTCCATTATTGCTAAGACCGCTTGTCATAGAAGAAAAGTCAAGTGGTGTAAAACCATAGTTTTTAATCCAACGCACATCAGATTCGAAGAAAGTTCTTAAATCCGGAATACCATATTTGAGCATAGCCAGTCTATCAATACCGGCGCCGAATGCGAACCCTTGATATTCATCAGGATCAATACCGCCGGCTCTTAAAACATTTGGATGAACCATACCGCAACCCAAAACTTCCAGCCAATCTGTTCCGGCTCCGATAATCAAATCCGTTTTTGTTTTTAAGCACCCGATATCAACTTCGGCAGAAGGTTCGGTAAATGGAAAGTACGATGGGCGAAAACGAATAGGCAGTTCATCAACTTCAAAAAAGGCCTTCATAAAGTCGTATAAGCAACCTTTAAGGTCAGCCATAGTTGTTTTTTTATCAATAACCAGTCCTTCAACTTGATGAAACATCGGTGTATGCGTTGCATCATAGTCAGAACGATAAGTTCTTCCCGGAGCAATAATGCGGATAGGCGGACGTTTCTTTTCCATGGTACGAATTTGCACACCGGAAGTATGTGTTCTAACCACATAGGCGCTATCCATATCAAAAGCATTGTTCACATCATTGTTGATATAGAAAGTATCTTGCATTTGCCGAGCAGGGTGGTTTGGAGGCATATTTAAGGCATTAAAGTTATGGAATTGATCTTCAATATCCGGTCCTTCTGCAACATCAAATCCCATCTGTGCAAAAATAGCCACAATTTCTTCATAAACTTTAGAAACCGGATGAATACGACCTTGAACTTCCGGACGACACGGAAGAGTAACATCAACTACTTCTTTTTTAAGTTTTTCATTAAGAAGTTGAATTTCTAAAGCTTGTTTTTTCTCAGCGATTTTTGCTTCCAATTCTGCCTTGACAACATTAACCTGTTTACCCAAAGCAATTCTTTCTTCCAAAGGCATAGAACCGAGTGTTTTTAAGAGTTCGGTAATTTGTCCTTTTTTTCCCAATGCAGCCACTCTGACATCATCTAGAGCTTTGGCATTGTCAGCATTGTTAATCTGCTCAATAATACTGTTTTTTATACTATCAATATCACTCATTTCATCATCCTAACATATGGTTAAGAGCCACAATCTCCTCATACCTCATTTTAGATTTATTGAAACGCAGAACATGCGAATAACACCTAAGTCAACAAATCTCAAACTGATAATAATATTTTAATTTTGCGCTCAGTAGTAGGAAACCCACCATGGCAAAAATTTTAAATACAAAAGAGTCCTCTTGGTTGCCCAAGACGACTCTTCAAAACTGATATAAACTATACTAAAAAATTATTTAGCCAGAGCCGCTTTGGCAGTTTCTACTAACTTAGCAAAAGCTTGGGGCTCTCTATAAGCGATATCAGCCAGCACTTTACGGTCAAGCTCAATACCTGCCTTAACGAGCCCGCTAATAAATCGAGAATAAGTCATATCATTCAAACGAGTAGCAGCGTTAATACGTTGAATCCACAAAGAACGGAAGTTTCTCTTCTTTGCTTTTCTATCACGATAAGCATACTGCAAACCTTTTTCAACTTTTTCAACAGCAACTCTGAAAACGTTTTTATTACGTCCTCTGTAGCCTTTAGCCATATCGATAATTTTCTTATGGCGAGCGTGAGCTGTTACACCTCTTTTAACACGAGACATTTATAAATCCTCCTACAACTACAAATAAGGTAAAAACTTTTTAACAATCTGAACATCAACTTCTGACAACAAAGTTGTGCCACGAGCTTGTCTTTTCATTTTCTGAGTTTTGCAGAAGAGGCAGTGTCTCTTTTTCGCAAAATTTCTTTTCAACTTACCAGTACCGGTAACGCTAAAACGTTTTTTAGCAGAACTTTTAGTTTTTAATTTAGGCATTTCAATCCCTTTCAAAAATTAAGTTGGATTCAAGATAACAGTAAGGCATGCCATTAGCCCTCTCTGTTATTCGAGATAGTTTATACACTAATATTTTAAAAAGTAAAGCATTTTTTAATTAGTTTTCTCAATATGCAACTTTTTAGGAATGAAGATATAATGTGTTTGATCTAAAAATGTTTCTGTTTGCGGGAAAGGTAAAAAAGCTGGTACAATGTATAAATAATAATCATTATTTTTAAGATAACGCTGGCAAGTAGATACGATGTCTGCTCCGATAATCAGAATGGAAGAATTTTTATTCATAGCTTGTTTGCAGGAAAAAATATCTTTATCCCAACGGTGATAGAGCGGGCTATCTTGGGAAATAGACAAGATTTCACGCTTAACTAATAGTTTTAAAGGCAACGCATTATAAGAGAATAAGCGAATTTTTGCTGTTTGGAACGCATATGTACGAATAATATCGATAGACTGATTTTGTGCAGACACAGGAATATTAATATCTACCAAAACAGCAATAATACCACGGATAAGTTGTAAAAAGATCAATAGAACTAAAAAGGTATTTGTGTGCCTTAATTTCTGTTGAGAAGTAGATATATAACAAGTGAATAAAAATAACCCCCATATTAAACCTTGATGATAAGATAGAGGGATAGCTAAATAAAAAACAATTATAAATACTCCAAAGCAGACAAAACCGATACGAAAACCTTTTAGAGTTTGCCATATTTTAACAAAAACGGAAATAACACCATCTCTCATCATATAAAAGCACAACAGAAAATAGGATGCGATAAGAAATGAAACATCAAACAAAGAATAAAATAGATGTTTCAATATATATAAAGGATAATTAGGGGTAATTAAATGTCTAGAATATATGCTAACGGATGTTGTGTTTGTAAAATTCATCTCAGGCATAGGAAGAAGCTGCCAAAGTAACGTTCCGACAAAAAAAGCCAGCATAGCTATGGGAAAAAGATAATTCTTGATTTTTCCTTGAGTGATTTTCCAACCTTCATAAAGCCAAATTAGACCGAGCATAACGGCAACAGGAGTGTAAAATGTAGTCGATTCTGCAAGCAATAAAAGCGCAAGGGTATATCGCCAAATATATTTATGTCGCAAAGGATATATGTACCCCAAAATAACCAAAGCGAGATAAGCCAAACAATAATTGCGAGAGATGATATTGTACTGATAAAGAAAATAATGTCCAAAAGGAATGAGGATTTTATAAATTAAAGGAACTTGATATCCAAATAGAAAGATGCCGACAGTCATCGCCATAATGGAGATGGAAACATAAGTAATATTAAGATTTTCACCAAATAAGAAAATAAGTCCTTTAAGCAATAAATGCCAAAGGGAAGGTTGTCCTTCATGATGAGGGATAATTGATATAATATCAGAAAAAGAAGCGTCTCTTGCTATTAAAAAAGCCTGAACTTCATCGGCCCATATTTCATGATAGGGGGCTATATACAAGGATAAAGCAACAAAAATGCACCATATCAAAACACAAATAATTTTGTTGGAAAAAGATAGTGAAAAAATCTTAAACATATAATAATCCAATATAACAGATAAGGCAGCCAACTCTCTGACTGCCTTATTTCATTTTTGCTATGCGTCAGCTTTGATTTCAATATGTAAATCTTTAAGCTGTTGCTCAGATACCGTATTCGGAGCTTGCATCAATAAATCTTGTGCTTTACCGTTAAGCGGGAATAAGATTACATCACGAATAATCGGTTCATCTAAGAGTAACATAACCGTACGGTCGATTCCAGGAGCGCAACCGGCGTGAGGAGGAGCTCCGTATTTGAACGCATTAATCATGCCACCAAATTTGCTATCAACTACGCTATTGTCATAACCAGCTAATTCAAAAGCCTTATACATAATTTCCGGCTTATGATTACGAACAGCACCGGAAGCAAGTTCTACACCATTGCAAACCATATCGTACTGATAAGCCAAAATATCGAAAGGATTCATGTTCAAGAGGGCATCCATGCCACCTTGAGGCATAGAAAAAGGATTGTGAGAAAATTCAACAGCACCGGTTTCTTCGTTTTCTTCATAGAAAGGAAAGTCAACAATCCAACAAATTCTGAAAGCGTCTTTTTCAATCAAATCAAGTTCTTCACCTAATTTAGTACGAACTTTTCCAGCGAATTTGTTAATGAGCTTTTTATTGCCGCCCATAAAGACGATGGCATCACCATCTTTAAGACCGAAGTTATTTTTAAGCTCAGCCATTTTTTCTTCAGAAAAGAATTTAGCAATACCTTTAGCACCGTTAGCAGATAAAGCAACATAAGCCATACCGCCAAAACCTTCTTCCTTAGCAAAACCATCTAATTTATCAAAGAAAGAACGAGGCTTTTCTCCAGCACCAGGAATAACAATGGCACGCAACTCTTCTCCGTTTGCAGCTTTAGTGTCATATACACTGAAACCAGAATTAGAAAAGAAAGACGTTGCATCTTGAATGATTAGAGGATTTCTCAAATCCGGTTTATCAGAACCATATTTAAGCATGGCCTCTTTGAAAGCGATTCTCTTGAATGGAGCTTGGTCAACTTTTTTACCATTACTAAATTCATTAAAAATCGTTCCCATCGTTTTTTCCATAACCGCAAAAACATCTTCTTGGGTTGCGAAAGACATTTCCATATCAAGTTGATAAAATTCCCCTGGGCTGCGGTCAGCACGTGGATCTTCATCACGAAAACACGGAGCAATTTGGAAATATTTATCAAAACCGGAAACCATCAATAACTGCTTGAATTGTTGAGGAGATTGCGGAAGAGCATAAAAGCGTCCCGGATTTAAACGAGACGGAACCAAAAAGTCTCTTGCGCCTTCAGGTGAAGAAGCTGTCAAAATCGGTGTTTGATATTCTAAGAAACCTTGTTCGTTCATTAATTCACGCATTCTTTTGATAACATTGCAGCGTAAAATAATGTTGTTGTGAATTTTCTCTCTGCGCAAATCCAAGAAACGATATTTCAAACGCATTTCTTCGGGAGAATTATCTTCACCAAAAACTTGAATAGGAAGCACATCTGCCATAGAATGAAGTTCAACATTTGTTACTTTAATTTCAATATCACCTGTAGGCATATTTTTATTAACGCTTTCACGTAAAACAACATCGCCATCAACAGTAATAACACTTTCTACGCGAATATCTTCAAGTTGCTTGAATAAATCGCTGGAGCTGTTAACGACGCATTGAGTAATGCCATAATGGTCACGTAAATCCACAAAGCATAAATTGCCCAAATTACGCTTACGATGTATCCAACCGGAGAGTTTTACTTTTTTACCTGCATCGCCAGCTCTGAGCTCGCCACAAGTATGCGTTCTATATTCTAACATTATGTCCCTCTGAATAAGTGTTTAAACGTTAATGTCGCCATTTTTACTCTAAAATAGCATAAATGCAAGCTAAAATTAAAAAAATCTTAAACAATCCCCCGTAAAATCTTAAAAAAAGAAAAGGAACCAGCCTAATGAATTTAATAGATAACACCAAAGAGCTGCAAAACGCCTGCAAAGTATTAAAAAAGCAAAAAATCATTGCCATAGATTGTGAATTTATCCGTGAAAAAACATATTATCCGATACCATGCCTGATACAAGTAGGATATGAGGAGGGAGCTTATTTGATTGACCCATTAGCAAAAGAAATGGATTATGAAAGTTTCTTTGCGGTTTTGCAAAATAAGAAGATATTAAAAGTTTTCCATTCAGGCCGCCAAGACATAGAGATACTGTACAATTTATCAGGCTTTGTACCCACACCTGTTTTTGATACACAAATAGCCGCACAGGCTTGTGGTTTAGGTGAAGCGGTAAGTTATGAAAATTTGGTAAGAGCTTATTGTTCAATAGAACTTGATAAATCTTGCCGTCTGACAAATTGGCAATTGCGTCCTTTAAGTGATGAACAATTGGAATATGCAGCCGGAGACGTAACGCATTTGATAAAATGTTATAAACAAATCGCCACATATCTAAAAGAAAATAACCGAGAGAACTGGATAGAAGAGGAAATGGCAGATTTGGTCGATGCCTCGCACTATGAACAAAATTCGGCAGATGCATGGTTACGTATTCGTCATAACGGACATTCCTTATCATTTTTGAACGCATTAAAGGTTTTGGCTGAATGGCGTGAAAATATGGCAAAAGAAAAAAACATCTCACGCCAAACAATAATTAAAGATGAAACTTTAATAAACATAGCAACAGCTTTTCCGAAAAGCATGGAAGAAATGAAACAGGTGAGGGGTATTCGTCCCGATGTGGCTAAAAGCAAATTAGCAAAAGAAATAGTGGAGATTTTAGCTAATTTAACTGCGGAAAAATTTGATAAAACATTAGGTCATTTTGACCGTGAACGTGATGTAACTATTCCGCCCAGCCAACACTCACTATGTGAAGTGTTGAAATTATTGCTGAAAATTAAGAGTAACGAGTTTGGCGTCGTTTCTCGTTTAATCACTAGCGAGAAAAATTTACGTGAATACATTAAAAATCCAAAAGCCAAAAACCAAATATTAAAGGGATGGCGCTACGATGTATTCGGTAAAACGGCAGAAGAATTTCGCAAAGGGAAATTAGGCATAGTCTATGACGCCGATTCCCGAGATATTGTGATAAAAGAATTGGCATAATCAGAAAGAAAAGGATTATTTTCATGAAAAAATTATATTTAGCTCTATTGGCTACAATGATTTCGTTTAATGCGCATGCTTTCATAATCTCTCCGCACGTTGGTATAGATTATGTATCATCCACACCAAATGGATATGGCGATTTTGACAGTTTTAACGGTGGAGCTGTAAGTGCCGGCGTAAAAGTTTTAGGATTCTTATCTGTTGAAGGTTTTTATCAACAATATGCGTCCACAGATGCTTTTGGTGGCAGTAAAACAAAACCCGCTGCGTATGGTATTGATTTAGTATCAGACACATTAAATTTAGGCGTTGTTGAATTATTAACAACCGTGGGCTACGGAAAATATACACTTGACGGTGGTAATTTAGATAAAAAGATGAGTGATTTTGAAGGAGAAGTATACAGAGCAGGTATCGGGGCTCAATTCAATCCGACGGATAACATCGGCATTCGTGCTATGTATCGCTATGTATTTCCGGAAGATGATACTTTCAAGAAAAATATTCAAGAATTTACAGTTGGTATCAGATATTACTTTTTCTAGATACTTAAAAGATGAAACGAAATAAAAGAGGGGCATATAGCCCCTTTTTTTGAATGAAAATACAGCTGATAAAAATTCCCAGTAAAAGCAATAAAATTCTTGCGTTATTCAAAAAAGAGGACTAACTTAACAATAAGTTTTATTCTCTAGAAAAGTATAAAACTTAGGGCCTAGAAAACCCTTGAAAATACAAGTTAGTCAGCGCACGCGACTTTAAAAATTGTGCCGATGTCATACCTCAAGATGGGGGTGGATGTCGGCGAATAAGGCTCTGCCCCAATAAGCCGAGCCGTCTTAACTTGTATACGGTTTTCTAGCATCCGCCCGCCTTTAGATGTTCTAAAGCGGGTTTTTGTTTGAACGAAATAACAAGGATGTTAGTAATGAAGAAAATTTTAAATATCGTATTAGTTTTAAGTTTAACAGCCTGCGGAACATTATTTAACGGCTCAAGTCAAGATATACACTTTGATTCAAATGTAAAAGGTGTTGAAATCTATGTTAATGGAATGAAGGCATGTCGCACACCTTGCGTATATCCGATGGATAGACAATCATCAACGGTAGTTGTTATAGCAAAGAAAGCGGGATATCAAGAACAACAAACAATAGTAAAATCAGAGTTAAGTAATATTTCAATTTTAAATTTGACCTTTTGGCCATCATGGCTAACAGACGTGGCTACAGGAGGTATGTGGCAATATAGTCGAGATGGCATTTATATAGAAATGGAACCAGTCTCACGTGGTTATTATGGGCAATATGGGAGATATTCGGAGAATGATAAGAAAAACAGAGAAATTCGCCGTTTTAGTTTGTTTAATTATCAAGCACTAAAGAGTGAAGCGATGGAAAATAAAAGCGGTGAGTATATAAAAACATTAACAGAGCTCGGCGGAAAGGATGAGCAAAGCCTGATAAATACCATCAAGGACACCAATGGAGAAGTCAATCTCGCCCATGTATTGACAGGAATAAAATAAAGAGCGCTATTTATCAGGCGCTCTTTATTTATAGCCAACCCCATAAATCAAATTACTTAAACAATTTTTTTAATAACGAAAATACATCAATAGTTGTCCGATTGTATATACGATTATAAAGTGCTTTTTTGGGGTTTGTAAGCCATCCAAAGCCACGAGGCGCTTTAAGCCCAATGTTGTGACGTACAATACGTTTAACAGATGTACGGGCTGCAATCATCTTTTTAAGAGAAGGTTTTCGAATACCGACTTTCATATAAAAAGCTCCCAAAAATCTAATCTATTTCAAAACAATAGAGCATAAAAAGAGAAGTGCCATAGTGACACTTCTCTTGAAAAACTTAAATGGCCTTTTTAACCTCTTCAAATGCAAGAGTTAATTTACTTGCGTCAGGACCACCGGCTTGTGCCATATCCGGTCTACCGCCACCACCTTGACCGCCGACAACACCGGAAGCAATACGAACCAAATCAACAGCGGAATATTTGTTAGTTAAATCTTTAGTAACGCCAACCACAATAGATGCTTTGCCGTCTTTATCAGTAGCCAGAACCATAACGCCGGAACCGATATTCTGGCTCATTTCATCTATAAAAGCTTTTAACTCTTTCGGATGAACATCAGGGATAACTTTACCAACGAATTTAATCCCGTTAACCATCTCAACTTCACTATTTTTAGAAGCGCCGCCGCTTGCCAATGTCTTTTTCAAATTAAAGACTTCTGCTTCAAGTTTCTTTCTTTCTTCAAGCAAATTAGAAATGCGAGCTTCTAAATCATTAACATTAGTTTTAAGCGTGTTACATACGGAATGAATTTTATCTTCCATCGCATCAACATATTGCTCAGCTCCTTTACCTGTAACGCATTCAATACGACGAACGCCTGCAGAAACAGCCGATTCGGATAAAATATTGAAGTATCCGATTTCGCCGGTATCAGAAACGTGCGTACCGCCACAAAGTTCACGAGAGTAAACTTCGCCGTCTTTTTCCATCATAACTACACGAACTTCATCACCGTATTTTTCACCAAACAAAGCCATGGCGCCGGTTTTAATAGCTTCGTCTTGATTCATCAAAACCGTATTAACATGATAGTTTTTGCGAATAGCGTCATTAACCATATCTTCGGCAAGTTTTAATTCTTCTGCAGTAATTTGTTTTGGATGAGAAATATCAAAACGCATTCTGTCCGCAGCCACCAAAGAACCTTTTTGAGTAACATGTTCGCCCAAGATTGTGCGTAATGCTTTATGAACAAGGTGAGTAACCGAGTGGTTAGCGCAAATTTGTTTACGATTTTGCTCATTAACTTCAAAAGATGCAAAATCTTCTAATTTAGCTTCACCTTCAATCAATTTGCAACAGTGAACAAATACAGTATCAAGTTTGCGTTTGGTATCATAAACTTCTGCTTTAAAGTTTTTAGAAACGATAATACCAGTATCTCCAACTTGACCGCCGCATTCGCCATAAAAAGGTGTCTGGTTGGCAACCAAATAAAATTCACCGCTTTTAACGGAATCAACCTGTTTACCGTCCTGAACAAGAGCTTTAATAATACCATCACTCTTCGTGGTGTTATAACCCAAAAATTCAGTTCCACCGATATTTTCTTTAACTTCAAACCAGATTTTTTCTGTTCCGGCATCACCGGAGCCGGCCCAACTTTTACGAGCTTCTTCTTTTTGT
Source organism: uncultured Alphaproteobacteria bacterium (assembly GCA_944391405.1). Taxonomy (GTDB): domain Bacteria; phylum Pseudomonadota; class Alphaproteobacteria; order RF32; family CAG-239; genus CAG-267. The sequence continues at coordinate 13,418 of CALXTN010000025.1, forward strand.
TTAGCCATAGCCGCATCAAAGCCATCAACATCAACACTAATGCCTTTATTCTTCAAAGCATCTTGTGTTAAGTCAAGCGGGAAACCATAGGTGTCATAAAGTTTGAATGCGGTTTCACCATTAAGAGTGTCGCCTTTATTAAGATGAGAAGTTTCTTCGTCTAACAAACGCATACCTTTATCAAGAGTTCTACCAAAACGAGTTTCTTCTGCTTTAATAGTTTCGGTAATGAGTTTTTCAAAACGGTACAATTCAGGATAAGCATCGCCCATTTCTTTTTGTAAAACCGGAAGAAGTTTATACATCATCGGCTCTTTAACTCCGAGCAAATATGCGTGTCTCATCGCACGACGCATAATACGGCGCAAAACATAACCACGTCCTTCGTTAGATGGCAAAACGCCGTCTGCAATTAAAAAGCTCATTGCACGCAAGTGGTCAGCAACAACATTGTGAGAAGCCTGCAACGGTCCCTTCGGATCGGTATTGGCAATATCGGCAATCGCCTTAATCAGATGTTGGAAAGTATCAATATCAAAGTTAGAATGAACGCCTTGCAAAATAGCGGCGATTCTTTCCAGCCCCATACCGGTATCAATAGACGGTTTCTTTAAATTAATGCGAGAACCATCAGGCAAATCTTCATATTGGTCAAATACCAAGTTCCAAATTTCAATAAAACGATCGCCGTCTTCTTCAGGAGTTCCCGGCAATCCGCCCCAAACTTCCGGACCATGGTCGTAAAATATTTCAGAGCAAGGACCGCAAGGCCCTGTATCACCCATTTGCCAGAAGTTATCTTTTGTAGCGATTCTAATGATACGCTCGTCAGAAAGACCGGAAACTTTTTTCCAAATATTATAAGCCTCATCGTCAGTATGGAAAATAGTAACAGCTAATTTTTCCTTTGGAATCATAAATTCTTTTGTGAGCAATTCCCAAGCGTAGTAAATAGCTTCTTCTTTGAAGTAATCTCCAAATGAGAAGTTACCTAGCATTTCAAAAAATGTATGGTGACGAACGTCATAGCCAACGCTATCTAAGTCATTGTGCTTTCCGCCGGCTCGAACGCTTTTTTGGGAAGTGGCGGCTCGAGTGTAATCTCTGGTTTCGTTACCGGCTAGAATATTTTTAAATTGTACCATGCCCGAATTTGTAAACATCAAAGTCGGATCATTGTCAGGAACAAGAGAAGAAGCAGGAACAATTTTATGTCCATTCTTCTCAAAATAATCTAAGAAAGTTTTTCTTATTTGATTTACACTCGTTGTCATTTTTTTCTTCCCAAAAAAATTAAATTAAACTTTTAACCGCACAAAAATACAGCACATTTTTTCGAATGTCTAGTTTAAATTTAAGAGGAAGAGACGATTCTATTAAAAATTCAGAAAAAGGATGGCAATATTTAAGTAAGTAGCAAAAAGAAGCCATGCAAGATATGGTACAGTCAAAGCAAAAGCCCATTTACTGATAAAAAAGAATGTGTGCATCATGAGAGCTACAACAATATCAAGTAAGATAATAACAATGACAGAAGCAATCAGTTGTTCCATATAGAAAAAGCTAAAAGTCCATAGAATTTGCATAAAAAGCTGACAAACAAAAAGAAGTCTTGCATCTAAAAGCAGTTCTTTATCTTTGTTCGATTCGAGAATTAAACAAAAGCTAATAAAAAGCAAAAAATATAATCCGCGCCATGCGTATGAGAAGTAATGATTTTCCGGAGTAATAGGAGGAATATCAAGTATTTCATAAAAAGCACTCATCCCCTGAGCCGTAAAGTATTTAGCAATGATAGCAGTAATAACTACAAGCAAAAAACTATAAAGAATATTTGACCATTTATAACACATAAGCATCCTCCTCCAATCTGTATGGATTATATATGCACATAATACAGAAAAAAAAGAGGGAGTAAATAAAATTAAAAAAAAATTGCAATTTTAAATAATGAGATATATAAACAAAAGTAGAACAAAAAGTTAAGGAGTAAAATATTGTCAAAGCAGGAAGAAAGAAAAATCAAAACGGATGAGAATGGAATTAAATTATATAGTCCAGAAGATTTTGAAGGAATGCGTAAAGCTGGAAAATTAGCGGCTGAGTGTTTGGACTACATTACAGATTTTGTAGATGTAGGAGTGACAACAGAACATTTGGACGATTTATGTCGTGAATTTATTGTCTCTCACAACGCGATTCCATCTTGTTTAGGCTATCATGGATATCCAAAGACAATCTGTACTTCAATCAATCATGTTATTTGTCACGGTATTCCAGATGATAGAAAACTGGCAGACGGCGATATTGTGAATATAGACGTTACCGTAACTTTAGACGGCTGGTTTGGTGATACATCAAGAATGTACTATATCGGCAAACCCAAATTGAAAGCAACACGTTTGTGTGAAGTAACTTATGAATGTTTAATGCGCGGCATAGATGTTGTAAAACCGGGAGCTCACTTTGGCGATATCGGTGCTGTTATTGAAGAATATGCGCACAAATATGGTTATTCTGTAGTGGAAATGTTTTGCGGTCACGGGTTAGGACGTGTCTTCCATGATGAGCCGAATGTGTTACACTTTGGACGCAAAGGAACCGGACCTGTTATTAAAGAAGGTATGTTTTTTACAATAGAACCTATGATAAATATTGGTAAACCAGATGGGACGATTCTATCTAATGGCTGGACAGCAGTAACTAAAGATAGAACTTTATCCGCTCAATTTGAACATTCATTAGGCGTAACTAAGGATGGTTGTGAAGTATTTACCTATTCGCCAAAGGGATTGGATAAACCTCCGTATAAAAAATAATTAAGGAAAGCGACGATGGACGACATCAACAAGACTAAAAAGAAAATAATAAAGCAAGAAGAAAATAAAGAGCCTGATTATATTGGCCATCGTCAACGCCTAAAAGCGCGTTTTCTGGCAGATTTGGGAAAGAGTATGCCTGATTATGAGTTGTTGGAACTAATATTGACATATTCGATTCCCAGACGCGATGTAAAGCCGATAGCCAAAGAGCTTATTCGCAAATATTCCAATTTAGTCAACGTATTGGTAGCACCGGCAAGTGATGTTATTGAAGATGGAGGGGTAAGTAATAGTACAGCAGTATTGTTTAGTTTGATACACGCATGCTGCAATAAAATATGTTGGGAGAATTTAGAGAATAAAGATGCCCCTATGTTGACGAATAAAGAGGCCATAGTGGAATATTGTCGGAGTTGCATTGGATATTCAAACCAAGAAAATTTATTAATAATCTACTTAAATAAGGCCGGACGCTTTATTACAAAAAACATAGAACAAGTTGGCACGGTAGATGCAGTGATGATAAGCCCCAGAGATATAGTGGCAAAGGCTCTAAAAAACAACGCGCTATCCGTAATCATAGCGCACAATCATCCTTCAGGAAATTCAACACCGTCAAATGCGGATGTTGATATGACAAAGCAGTTGGCGCAAGCTTTGGATGTTGTTGGAATAAAATTAGAGGATCATCTTGTAATTACAACAAACGGTTATTTTAGTATGCGTGAAAGAGCACCTTATGTATTGATGCCAAACAGAAGATAACGGCATAAAATAAAGTTTTTAAACAGGCAAATAAAAGACATTTTATCTGAAATTCAACTATTTAAAAAATAAATGAAAAATAGTTTTTCATAAGTCTTTTTTTTACTTGAGTTAGAAGAAATTTTGTGGTGTCGTAATTAACGAAAAAGTAAGAATTATTTACATACAATTATACCGTATTAAATGGCGTTTTAGCTATCCTCAAGCTAAAATATTGTTATTATACCGGATTAACTCTAAAGGTTAACATCAGGGTATAAAGAGGCGTGTAACAGCGTGAAATTTTATGAATTGTGAGATTATAAGAAGCGCGCAGGGAGGCTTTGTTATAAGCTCAAAACAGGCAGGAAAAAACAAACCGTTTTCCCGCCTGCTTTTTTTTATACAAAAAACAATAAAAACACTTGACAAATGAAAATAATTCTGTCAAATTAGGCGACGTGATAAATAAATTTATGTTTAATAATTTTAAAAACCATTACAATTATGGAATTAAAGAAAATTGTTGCTCAATATGCAACGAGAAATGAAAAAGGCGTTGAAATTGATTTGGAAAGATTGTCTCAGGACAATAAATTCCGCAGTGAAGTAGTAAAAGAGGTACTCAAGAAGGTACAGGAAATTCCACACGTGTGCATAGTCTTTCCTTCATTCAAAAAAGGAAAAGATAAAAATCCGCTTGGCGGAATCATTAATGAACTGGCCAGATCACTTCAGATAGGATCTCTGGTAACAGAGAATTTACAGCAAATCAAACAGCTTCGTATGCCCGCGGAAAATGTGATCTTGATCAAACACTCGTTCCGTAGTGGAAAGAAACTTAAAGAACAGGTTGAAGAGTTGAAAAAGTTGGGTTGCAACGTCAGTGTAATTTGTCTGATTGCTCATTCCGGCGCAAAGGTAGAAGCCTTTGCTCACGAAAACGACGTAACGGTCGACGCACTCGTCTACACAGACGAAATTAACTACATTTGATGCCCCAACCGATTTTGTTAACAGAAAAACACTGAAAAAACACATTTAAGACCGGCTAACCACCGGTCTTTTTTTTATAAAAAAATAAGTAAAAATAAAAAAAGCCCATCATTCAGATGAGCTTCTTCCTTGAAAAAGAAAAGTACTATTGCCCCATTTCTCTGCCACCGCGAGATTGTTGACGAGCGTTGTACATCTGCATAGCTTTAAGACGAGCTTCGGCTTTTTCTTCATTTTCTTTTTCACGTTTACGCATTTGTTCCAAAGCTTTCGGATCTTTAAGTTTTTCAAGCATAGCTTTTTCTTCGGCAAAGCTTACAGCAGTTTCGGCAACGGCTCTAATATCTTCGGGCTTAAAGACTTCATTACCATCAACATCTTTAACCAAAGGAAGTGCCTGTTCAACAGAAGAAACTTTGCTTTCATGAATGCCGTCAACACCCTTATCTTCCATGTCTTTGCCATGTTTATCGGCTGCTTTATCAACGCTGCTTTGTGCTTCGTTTTGCATTCTGTTTTCTTCATTAGCCACATCGACACTCTTATTGTACTTATCAATAGTATTCATGACATCTGTAACATCGGTGCGTTCTTTACCATCTTTGCTAACTAAAACCCAACTTGGTCCCTCTTGATGGATTTCCAAACCACTTGGAAGCGTGACTTTAGAGAACATTTCTTTCATTTTTTGTTCCTGTTTTTCAGGCGTCATTTCTTTCTCTTTGTCTTTATCCTTTTCTTTTTCTTTTTCTTTTTCTTTGTTTTTCTCTTCAATATCACGAGAAGAAATCGGAGATTTTAAATCAATACCAGCTTTCTCAGCTTTTTTCTCAAGTTCAGCACCTTTTTTTGCTAATTCAGCTAAAGAAAGAGGCTTATCCACTTTTTTCTGAGCATCATGAGTAAAAGCATCATCGTTAATTGGACGATTTGCAAACTGTTCCAAACGTTTGTTAACTGGCTCATTATGACCCAAAACAACAGGCCGTACACGTTTTAAAGCTTCTTCCAATGCAACTTTACGTTCTGCTTCTGTTTTATTATGCAATTCATTATTTTCCATAGGATATCTCCCGCTAACTTTTTATTTAAGACAAGTTTATCATAAATTTTAAGTGACTGCAAGATTTTTTAATTAAAAATATCAAAAAGACGCCCCAAAAAATTTTTTGTATGGTGATGAAAAGCAAAGTGTTTAAAAAGTAAGTAATTGGTGATAAGTAAAAAAGAAATAGCCAAAGCTTGCGCGTAATAAGGAGACCATGCTAATGTTTCAATAAGGTATTGCAAAATAACAACATTAATCAAATAGCTGAATATCCAAATAACTAAGGATTTAAGATATTGGTACACATGATTACCTTTTGCAGAAAATACTAAAAATTTATAAGAAGCAAACGCGATGAACGAAGTTAAAAACCAAGTAATAGCTAAAAGAAGTTGATAATGCTGTACAGTAAATAAAAAACAGAGCAAAGCAAACAATAAAAAGCGTAAAGCCATATTAATAGACGCTAAAAAAGCAAAACGAATTTTTTCATCAATACTAAACCAGAATTTCGACACAACAAATCTCCTATTATAAATCTATATAGGCCTAAAAATGTGTTTTTAAAGAGATGAAAATTTAATGAAGTTGTTTTTCAATCCAAAGCATTATGACATCAACAATATATTTTTGCTGCAAATCAGAAAGTTGTACTCCGATAGGGATGTGATGCCATTTAGACAAACATCCGCGACAACAAGTAGCTGTAGCATGTTGGGCAATAAAAACCGGATGATGGCGCATAGGAGTTTGTTTACCATCGTTGGGGATATAAGCTGGAGCAAGACGCGTTTTTATAAAATCCTGAGCATGGCTACGAATAGTATTGAGTCCTTTTTGCTGAATATAATTTTTATCGGTAGTAGAGAGTTTAAAGCGACTGCGAAAAGGAGATTTTTTGAATTTATCTAAAG
>CALXTN010000026.1 GCA_944391405.1 uncultured Alphaproteobacteria bacterium
AGGGGGAGATTCGAACTCTAGAAAAAAAGATTAAGATAACACAAATCTAAAAAACTGAGATACCCCGCCATCAATCACGAAAAAGTTTTACAAATAAATTTCGATAATGTCAATAAGAAAAATAAAAAAATGCAAAAAAAAATCAAAGTTTATGAATAAAATAAGAAAAAACAATTTGTTAATTAAAGGATTTTTTTGTGAAAATTGCAAAAAATAAAGCAAAGTCTACGTCTTATAAAAAAAAATAATTTTTTTCTTGATGCTCGTAAGGAGATTTAATCTTGATAAAATGAAATTTAACTCATATTTTAAAATAAGGATACCACTAAGGAGAAAAAAATGAAAATGATTTTATATATACTCATAGCAGCAGTAGTTCTTAGCGTAATAAGCGGTAGTTTACATCTATGGAAAGTCGCAAAGAAAAATGCACAAGAAATGGCGCCATTTGCGGAGCAAAAACCACAACATTTGGATAAAAATAAGAAGATATTGGTGATATATTACAGTTTAACTGGACATACCAAAGACATCGCTGAGCGTATTAAAGCCCAAACAAATGCCGATTTATATGCGATTAAATTAAAACAACCACTACCAACTGGCCTTCTAGCCTATTATCAAATTTGGAAGCAATATAAAGATAATAGCTTTCCTGAAGTCAACGGTACTATACCTGATTTAAGTGGATACGATTTAGTGATTTTAGGCTCTCCAGTTTGGATGTATACGGCATCAACACCAATGCAAAGTTTCTTAAAAGAGGCTGATTTTAATAAAAAGCCAGTGACAATATATAGCACGCAGGGGAGCAACCCAGGAACGTTCTTTGCCGACATGCAGAAAGCAGCAAAAAATGCGAATATCATATCAGAAATAGAGTTTAATAATTTGCCGAAAAAATACGATGAAGCAGTAAATGTAAAAATCAATCAGTGGTTGGAGCAGACGCTGGCAAAAGTAAAATAAACTTGACTTTTAGCCAGAAAGGGGACAAAATATCCCATTAAACTATAAAAAATATATAGATATGAAAAATTTACTGGAGAAATTCCGGCAAAAGCAAGAAGAAAAAAAAACTTTTGCTTGGTAAGCGTGTATGGGATGATGTAACAAAATCGCTTCCACAGGCTATCGGTGCGATAGAGGATGACACACCTCGAGTTAACAAATTTGCCACAGCGGTAAAGAAGTTGAATAAAAAATCGCAAAAGGCCGTAAAAAAGTGGGTGGAGCGCCAACTCTATGAGTTGGATTATTACGCCCCCGACTGTATGACCGGTAGAGAAGAAGAAGCGTTGACGCGTCAGTTACAAATCTACCGTCATCATCTGGAATCAATTAGTTGATTCTCACAGCAGTAAAGCAAAAAACAGCCCCTAAAACAAGGGCTGTTTTTTATGATAACAAGAATTTTGAACATAAAAAGACAAACCATACTAAAAAAACAAAAATTTTAATGGAAATTTAAATTGAAATGTCTAAATTGCACAACGAAAAAATATACAAGGAAAAGGAAATAAAGAGGCTGTAAATGATACAAGATATGACAAGAGGCAATGCTCTAAAACTAATATTATTATTTGCGCTACCGATACTCATCGGAAACGTGTTTCAACAATTATATCAACTGGCGGATATTTTTATTGTAGGTAGATTAATCGGAGAAAATGCTTTAGCCGCCGTAGGAGCCTCTGCACCAATATATTTAACCTTTTTAATTATTGCATTTAGTTTTACCGGAGGTCTAACAGCTGTTACGGCACAACGTTTCGGAGCTGGAGATTTTGACGGAGTTCGCCGTTCCGTAACCCACTCATTCAGAGCCAGCATTGTATTAAGTATCTTTTTAACATTGGTTTTAATTGTGAGCCTCAAGCGCTTAATGCATGTATTAAATGTACCTCAAGCCATTTATGATGATTCTTATAAATTTATTTTGATTTTAGGTTTGGCGATGGTGTTAGTCGTCGCTTTTAACTTGTTGTCAGGTTTTATCCGTGCGTTGGGAGATAGCAAAACCCCGTTATATTTTTTAATATTTTCATCAGTGTTAAACATTATATTCAATTTAATCCTCATAAAGTTTTGCCATTTAGGCGTCATTGGCTCAGCTATCGGAACCGTTCTAGCTATAAGTATATCGGTTATTTGCTGTGTTTTGTATATTAAACGTAACTACCCGATATTGCGACTAAAGAAAGAAGATTGGCAATACAATGGTGAATTTATGAAAGAGCACTTAAATATTGCGATACCAATGTCTATACAATTCTCAATTTTGTCATTAAGCATAATGGTTATTCAATCAGTATGTAACTCTTTTGGAGAAAAGATTATTGTTGGGTTCACCATTGCTTTAAGAATAGAACAATTAGCAACTCAGCCTCTTATGGCTATAGGCTTAGCCATGGCGACATTTGTTGCTCAAAATTATGGGGCGGGAAAAATATCCAGAATAAGAGATGCCGTAAAGAAAACTTGCTTAACCTCTTTTACAATAAGCGTGGTCATGAGTGCATTGATATTTTTCTTCGGCACCCACCTAATTGGAAGTTTCTTGGATAACGCTGATCCGTTTATTATCAAAATCGGGGTGTCATATTTAGGAATAAGTATTATGTTTTATGTATTCCTAGGTCTGATTTTCATTTTTAAGAACACATTACAAAGTATGGGAAAACCAATGTTTCCTGTATTATCCGGCTTTGTAGAGTTAGGTATTCGCGTTTATGCGGCTATTTACCTTGCGTCCAAAATCGGCTATGAAGGAATATATTATGCCGGACCATTAGCATGGGTAGGCGGAGCAACAGTAGTGCTTATAGGTTATTACATCAATATATATCGTCGCAAAGAGGGTGATTTGAAAAAAGAATATCGCGAGATATATAAAAAGATGAAAATAGCATAAAAAGAAGGCGGGAACAAAGAAGTTTCCGCCTTTAATTGTGAAGTCACATCAAAAATCCAATAATCCATCTACGCGCAGATCATGAATCGTTTGGGTTCGAACTTTTAATCGGTTAACGGTTAAAAGCAACAATTCATGTTTTTCTTCAACATCAATATCTGTACGTTCAGCCAGATTTTTGAGATGATTATAAGTAACAAAACCATGATTACCGGTTAAACAACCGACTCTGGTCAAGTACTTACGAATAACTTTAGGTTCCGCATGAACAAACATAAAATTTGCCTGTTTTATAGAAATCGGCATAAAGTTATTGCATGACCACATTATCAGATAATTGATAACCTCAGTTGTTGCATTTTCAAAAATCTGAGTTGAAAAAGGAATTTTAGATGAAAAATCCCAAAGTCTGTTGGTCTTTTCACGTAAAAATTTCACTAATTCTAAATTTTTCGCTGCGTAAGCTAAAATTTTCAGTTCTTCATCACGAGTTGGATAAGTTTTAAATCTTTTATCAACCACAGAATAATACAGCATAATATAATCATCAGCCATATTTTCCTCTGCAACCAACAACGGATATAGAGCATTAAAATACTCATAATCCAACAAGCATTTTAAAACTTCGACATTTGAGGTATGTTCAATTTCACTGCGGTGCTCACGTACAAAAATTGAACGCTGCGACCATCTTAATTTCTTGAAAAAAGAGCCAAATTCCTGACCGCTAATTTCGTTTAACCTAATACTTTCCATAGACTTAAAATTTAACATCTTAAGTATAAGCAAAGAAAATATACAAAGTCAAGAGTTTTGTCTAAAAAAGCTAAGATTTAAATTTAGCGGCTTCCTTGCGAGCCAATTCATCGCATCTTTCGTTTTCAGGGTGTCCGGCATGACCTTTAACCCAAACCCAACGAATTTCATGCTTGGATGCAAGTTCATCAAGCTTCTGCCAAAGTTCAACATTTTTAACCGGAGCTTTTTTGTTAGACGTTTTCCAACCGGATTTTTTCCACGCCCAAATCCATTTTTCAATACCGTCCATGACATAGCGGCTATCGGTATAGAGGGTAATATTGCAAGGTTCTTTAAGGGCAGAAAGAGCAGAGATAACCGCCGTAAGTTCCATACGATTATTGGTCGTTTCAGGCTCTCCGCCAGAAAGTTCCTTTTCCACCTGATTATAACGAAGAATGGCGCCCCAACCACCGGCACCAGGGTTTCCCGAACAAGCTCCATCCGTAAAAATTTCAACTCTTTTCATACAACAACCTCAAACCGATTATTCACTCTTCAGATAACAAGAGAAAAACTCATTGGTTAATATTTCTAAATTTGCATTTTTCTTAAACGTCTGTGCTACAAAGGAACGTAAATCATTTTTAGAAATAAAGATTCGAAAACTCTTAGGTGTGGCGTCTTCAGCCCCAATAACGCCATCCATTAAAAAATCCTCGGTAATATCGTCAGTAAATCGAATTTCAGCTTTTGCACAAGAGAAGAGAGCTCGCGGCGGAACACGCATTTCCATTGGTGTAATGAGATTAATGGAGTTATTTTCAGCCGCCAAATTTTCAAGTTGACTGTCATAGTAAAATGAAACTTTGGTGTGATCTCCACCAATCATAAGTGTGTTACAAGAAAGATAAACTTCTTTGGCAATCGCATTAGAATTGTTTTGCGCCAAAAGAGAAAAGCGGATTTTGAGATAATTTTCTTTTTTCTTGCGTGTCTTTGTCGGAGCAAAAAAATCATCGTCACCATCTTTACCAACTTCTAATGTCTTATCGGTAATGACTAACTCAATGTTTGGTTGCGGACGTTTACCGAACATTCCGGCAATAACGGCATATGGAGCAGGAACATTATTAGAGCCGGAACGAATATAAATTTGGCTGCCAGTTGTTGTCATAAGGGGAGCTATATCAGATTTTGGAATATAAGTAGCCACATATCCATCACCATTATCATCGCAACTGATAATATGATTACGAACTTTATTATGAGAAGGGATGGTGCAACCAGAAATAGCGTTTTCAAGCCAGCTCAAAAAGCGATGCACGTTTTTTACTTTGACCTTGGCTTGCGCAACATCCCCCAATTCTAAATCTCTAGAACATTCGACACCCCAAACCAAAACTCCGCCTTCAGAATTACCGAAAGCGGAAATAGCTTTACCTAGATTACGTCTGTCATTTGGATGAAGTGAACGCATAGATTTACCATCAGAAACCGCTTGTTTAAAGTCCAAAAACAACTCTTCGGTTTGTCTACTCAAGATGAATTCATCAATAGCATCTTCCCCAAAGTAAATTAGTTTTTCAAAAATATCTTCCGCACGAGACATTGCGCTCAACTCCAATATAAAGAGAATTATTTTAGATAATCACTAACGTTGATAGCAGCTTTAGCTTCTTCTTCAGCTTCAAAGAAAGGATATTCGTCTTTTAAGCCCATCATGGCGGCAATCATCGAAGAAGGGAAAATTTCCAATGCATTTTTATATTCTTTAACCGCAGAGTTATAAAAGCGTCTTGAAGCAGCGATATGCTCTTCAACATCGCTCATTCCTTGCATGGCAGCAACCATTGCGGCGTCAGATTTAAGTTCTGGATAATTTTCAGCAGTAAGTTTAAATTGATGCATAGCCTCAGAGAGCATATTATCTGCTTTAAATTTATCGGCATAGCTATCAGCTGACATAGCTTTTTCGCGAAGTTCTGTGACTTTCATAAATACATCACGTTCATGTTCCATAAATTTAGCAGCTGATTTCAAAAGATTAGGAATGAGATCATATCTTTTTTTTAGTTGCACATCAATCCCAGATGCCGCTTCTTTAAGATTATTTTTCTTATTAATCAATGAAACATACACAAAATACAAACTCAAAGCCAGTCCGGCAGCCAGAATATACCATAAATTTGTCATATATTTTCTCCTTAAAGACAATAATTTTACAATCAAAGTAATCTTAAACTAGTTAATAACCCGTAAAGAGAGGAATAAGATTCTGAAAGACAGACTTGCGAAATAAAAAATTAGAGTTTATATGAAAAAAGAAGAGAAAAGGAGGCAATATGGAAAATAACGAACAGAGATTTATAGATATAGAGATAGCACTGTCAAACTTGGAACGTATGGTGGATGATTTAAATGAGGTGATTATCAAACAAGGGAAAGATATAGCTTTTTTACAAAAACAAAATCACTATTTAACCGAAGCGATAAGAAACACGCAGAGTGTGGTGAAACCTTTGGAAGAAGAAACACCGCCACCGCATTACTAACCAAAAATTAGTTATCAGGAAAACATTATCAAAAGAAAGACCTGCGTCAATAACTCGGAAAAAAAAGCGCAAAAAAAACGCGCCTAAATGCGCCGTTTTGATGTGAAAAAGTAAGCAGTTACAGAAAGAAAAAGTAAATCATAAAAGAATTAAAGTAAAACATAAGCTTAAAAGAATAATAGTCTGAATTAAAAGCGTCTTTCAAATCAAAGCAGGGAATACTGTCATCCGAAAGACGCCTGAAATTTTGCAATTAGCCGGCATTCTGATCAGAATTTTTTTCTAATAATAACAATAAAACCATCGGGCAATCCGTGATTGTCATTTTCTGCCATGGCATGAATATAATTGGCCTAATGATATATTCACCATACGCATTTCAAAATGCTCTCACCTTATTTATGCTAACAGAGAGAAACAAAGCATAAATATCCGCGAAATAAAAAACTTTCAATAACTACATATATATATAATAGACTTAACAAACCACTTGAAAAGTAGAATAAATAAAGTCCTCATACAATATATTTTTGCGTTTGTTCACAAGATTATTTTGCTTTAAAAAGAAAGCCTTCAACCGGATGCCCATTTTCATAACGAAGAACCAAAGGAAAAGCTTGAATTTCTTTAAAACCAATACTTTCAAGCATTTTTTGAACATAAGATTGTTTATGTTTGTATCGTCCCATTGGTGAGAGATAAAAATCAACATTTCTGTCTTCTTCTGCCGCTTCAACCGAGAACCAAACTTCTGATTTGTTAAGTAAACGAAGCACATCTTCCAGATTCCCGAAATAACAGAACACATCACAAGCAAGAACAAGTGAAAAGGTTTTAATATTTTTCGATTCTTGTAAAAAGGATAAAATATCCTGACAAATAAGCTCTTGATACAGATTTTTTTCGCGGGCAATTTCAATCATTTGTTCAGAAATATCAACACCAACAAAAGTCGTTTTGTTATTTTTAAGTTTTTCGGCTACCAATCCCGTTCCGCAACCTAAATCCAAAATTTTACCCGAAAGTTCACCGTAATTCTGAGCAAAACAATCAATAATTTGCGGATTAAGATGAGTGATAACATCATCATAAGTTTCTGCAAAAGCATCAAAAAGTTGTTTAGCGTAGTTTTTATCATCGTCAGAAGAAGTAGTAATCCCTGAAATTGCTGCAAAGATTCGTTTAGAGAAAATATTGTCAGGTTCTATTTTCTGCCAGTTATCGGCAATTTTGAGGGCTAATTCGGCATTTTGCGCATAAAGTTCGGAAAGTGTTTCCATAATATTAACGGAAAATTCCTTTTTTTCCGGACAACGCTGATGTGCGTTAAACATTAACCCAAGAGCTTCCTCAAATTCGCTGACTTCTTTAAGAATAAGCGCAAGGTTGTAACTTATTTCCGGTTTTTCCGGATCGAGTTGCACCGCCATCCGATATTGTTCCAAAGCTTCTGCCAAGCGTTTTTGACGATAGAGCAGAATACCATAATTGAGATGAGCTCCGGCAATATCACGCGCAAGATTAAAGCTTTTTTTATAATAAAATTCGGCTTTATCAAGGTCATTCGTATGTAAAGAAATATCGGCGATACCTAAGATGGCTTCTACCGAATTTTCATCCAAATTCAAAACCTTATGATATAATTGTAAAGCCTCTGCAAAATTTTCGGTTATCTCGCACACTTTAGCTAAATTAAGCAAAGCTGAAGTGTGAAACGGATGATGAGTAACGGCCTGCCGTAAATATTTCTCTTTATCACTGATAACATCAGAGCTAGCAGCGGCTAAAAGGTTTGCTTGCAAGTCATCTGGTTGCTCATTGGCCAGTTTAAAAAGAGTGTCTTTATCCTTGGTGTAAAAACATAAATTAGCGCGAGCTTCGCTGTAATTGTTATCAATATCAAGCGCCCGACAAAAACTTCTAATTGCCTCTTGGTGTTCTTCTAATTCTTCTTGTGTAAGTCCTAAAAAGTTCCAAGCCTCTTTGAAATCGGGCTGTAAATGAACGGCTTTTTTTAGAGCTTCCAGAGCTTCACGATATTTACGGAGCGCCCGATAGGTCAAACCTAAGTTAAAGAAATGCGGAGCAAACGGAGTAGGAGCGTATGTAATGGCGGATAAAAAAGCGTTAAGAGCTTGTTCGTCATTACCTTTTGCCTGAGCGATAAGCCCGAGCAAATTCCATATATCAGAGTTTTGCGGCATCACTTCTAAAAGTTTCAGATAGATGCTTTCCGCCTCGTTAAGCGCTCCGTTATTTTGTAATTCTACTGCTCTTTGGAACATTAAATCGTAAGACATTACAACCTCTTAAATAAGAAATTTAAACTAAAAAATCATCTAAATTTCGTCTGATTTCCACTAAATCATTGTCAGCTCCCAACCGATGATTGCTGTTTTTAAGCAATGTTACTTTAACATCATCGCCAGCAATTTTTTGCGCAATCAACGGCGCAGTCCGCCAATCCAAAGAAGCGTCTTTCATACCCTGAATTAAGCGAACTTTGCCGTAAAAAGGAATGACATCTTTGTTAAGTAATAGATTTTCTTCTGCGGATTCAATCATTTCTTTTGTGATAATGTAAGTAAAATCATTGGTTGGAAAAATGATTTTGCCGTCACGATTAAGAATTTGCAAATGTTCGGGCTTAAAGTAGTTTTCAAAATACGTTTTCAAGAAATCGGGAGCAGCCGCAAGTCCGAGAAAACCTTTGACTTTTTCCGGAAACTGAACCGCCGCCAACAATCCGAGCCATCCGCCCAAAGAAGAACCTGCCGTAATAACATCGCCTTGAACTAAATCATTTACAATCTCAAAAATTTGGCTTTTGTAAGTATTTATTGATGTTTCTTCAAATCTTGCGCTATCCTCGCCATGTCCGGCAATTTCATATCGAAAGAAGCCCATGCCGTTTTCTATGCACCACATTTTAATTTCCTCCGGCTTTCTCCCATAGGGATCAGAACAAAAACCATGTGCATAAACCAGCGTAAAACTTTGAGTTTCAGCTGAATTCGGCTTAATATATTCAAACTTGGTGGTGTGTCCGCATTTGAAGGAATAAAAAGAATCAGACATAAAAACCTCGTTAAAAAGATTGATTTAAAAAGGATATATACTGCAAATGAGTAAAGATAAAGTAAAAAACATAAAACAAGCGACGGAAACCAGCGCGCCTGTCGTGTTACAGGTTTTGCCTGAATTGGGACAAGGCGGTGTGGAGGTCGGTACGATACAAATCGCCGAAGCTCTGACGGCTAAAGGGTATACAAATTATGTAGCATCGCAAGGTGGTCATTTAGAGTATAGCTTAGAGCGCATGGGCGTAAAACACTTTACTTTGCCGTTAAAGAGCAAAAATCCTCTGACAATTTTAAAAAACGCCGATAAATTAGCGGAAATAATCAAGAAAAACGGTGTTAATATCGTTCACGCTCGTTCCCGCGCACCGGCATGGAGCGCGTATTTGGCTGCTAAAAAAGCCGGTGTTCACTTTGTAACCACGTTTCATGGTACCTATGGTTTAGGACCGTGGGGAATTAAGAAAGCGTATAATAAAGTGATGACTTTTGGGGAAAAAGTGATTGTAATTTCTTCTCACATCAAAAAACATGTTTTGGAGAATTATCATACGCCGGAAGATAAATTAGTTTTCATCCATCGTTGCGTGGATACCGAGAAGTTTAATCCCGAGGCGGTAACGGAAGAAAGATTAAAGACGATTATTGAGCAATATGAATTGCCGACGGATAAGAAGATAGTGTTGTTGATTGGTCGCTTAACCCATTGGAAAGGGCAACATTTGCTGATAGATGCCTTGGCAAAGATTAAAGAACGAGGAGATTTCCACTGTGTGTTTACCGGCGATGATCAGGGCAGGGTAAAATATACCGAAAGTCTGGTTGAGCAGATTAAGTTATACCATATGGAAGGAGATTTTACCTTTATTCGTCATACAGATGATGTTCCGGCATTAATGAAAGCCTGCGACATTGTGGTTTCTGCATCCATAGAGCCTGAAGCGTTCGGTAGAATTGCCGCTGAAGGTGAAGCGATGGGAAAAATTGTTTTAGCGTCAAATATCGGAGGTTCTCTGGATAATTTGAAAGATGGCGAAACCGGACGTCACTTTATCTCAGGCGATGCAAAAGATTTGAGTCAAAAATTAGAGTGGGCGCTAAATTTGAGCGATAGTGAGCGCAAAAAAATCGCCACGCAAGCGCGTAATTTTGTAAAAGAAAACTTTACAAAAGAAATTATGTGTAGTAGAACTATCGGAGTCTATGAAGAATTGCTGAGATAATCCTTTGTAGACAATGAGCAATAGCTGCTTTTTTTGGGGGCCTAAATCTTAAAAAAGAAAAGGATAGATAAACCACAAAGAAGCAAAAGAAAACTTTAGATAACAATTAAATTAAGGGGTAAAAAATGATAAAAATTGAACTGCCAGATGGCAGCATAAAAGAAGTTGAAGCCGGAATTTCAGGCCTTGACCTAGCAAATCAAATAAGTCATAACTTGGCAAAAGCCGCAATTGCTGTTGAAATCAACGGCACATTAAAAGATATCACTACCCCGCTCACTACCGATTCTAAAGTTAAAATAATCACTTCCCAAGATAAACATGGACTTGAAATTTTGCGTCACTCTTGCTCACACGTTATGTCAGAAGCTGTTAAAGAGTTGTGGCCGGATGTTCAAGTAACAATTGGTCCGTTCATTGAAGATGGATTTTACTATGACTTTTCACGTAAAGAACCATTCACAACGGAAGATTTCGCTAAAATTGAAGAAAAAATGCATGAAATCGTTAAACGTGATGAAAAAATTGAACGTGAAGTTGTAAGCCGCGCCGATGCGATAGCTTTGTTTAAGTCATTGGGTGAACACTATAAAGTAGAAATCATTGAAGACTTGCCGGAAGAGGCGGAAATTTCTTTGTATCGCCAAGGTAATTATGTCGACTTATGCCGTGGTCCGCACGTTCCGTCAACATCAAAAATCGGAGACGCGTTCAAGTTGATGAAAGTTGCCGGAGCATATTGGCGTGGCGATTCTAAAAATGAAATGTTGCAAAGAATTTATGCAACTGCATGGGCAAATAAAAAAGATTTACAAGAATATTTAACCCGTATGGAAGAAGCAGCTAAACGCGACCATAGAAAATTAGGTAAAGAAATGGATTTGTTCCATTTTGAACCGGAATATGCGCCTGGTGCCGTCTTCTGGCATGACAAAGGTTACAAAATCTATCGTAAGTTGATTGAATACATGCGTAACCGCCAAGAACACAATGGATACGAAGAAGTATGCACACCGCGTATTATGGATAGATGCTTGTGGGAAACTTCTGGTCACTGGGAAAAATATGGCGCGCATAACTATTCCGGCCAAACCGAAGATGGTAAATGGTTCTGCATTAAACCGATGAACTGCCCGGGCGGATTGTTGGTATACAAACAAGGTATTAAGAGTTACCGTGATTTGCCGTTAAGAATGGCTGAATTTGGTAAAGTAAACCGTTATGAAGCATCAGGTGCTTTGATGGGATTAATGCGTGTTCGTGAATTTACTCAAGACGATGCGCACATATTCTGCACACCTGAACAAATGGAAGAAGAATGCATCACAACGATGAAGTTGATTTTTGATATTTATAAAGACTTCGGTTTTGATAAAATCAAGATTTACTTGTCAACTCGTCCAGAGAAACGTATTGGTTCTGATGAAATTTGGGATATTTCCGAAAAATCATTGGCAAATGCGTTGGAAAAACACGGATATGAATATGAAATCAACGAAGGTGAAGGTGCTTTCTATGGTCCGAAATTGGAATTCATCTTGCGTGATGCTATCGGTCGTGAATGGCAATGCGGTACAATTCAGGTAGATATGAACTTGCCGCAAAGATTTGATATAAGCTACATTGGTGAAGATGGTGAGAAACATCAGCCGGTAATGTTGCACCGCGCATTATTCGGTTCAATTGAAAGATTTTTGGGTATTTTAATTGAACATCATGCTGGTAAATTGCCGTTGTGGTTATCTCCTGAACAAGTTGTTGTATTGCCGGTAACATCTGCTTTTGATAATTATGCAGAAGAAGTTGCTAAAGCATTACGCCAAGCTGGTCTTTCTGCAAAGACGGATACTCGTAACGAAAAGATTAACTATAAGATACGTGAACACTCTGTAGAGAAAATTCCGGTAATTATGGTTGTTGGCGCTAAAGAAGAAGCAGATAAGACAGTGACAATTCGTCGTTTAGGTTCTGAAGAACAAAAAGTTATGAGCTTAGATGAAGCAATTGCGTCACTCGTTAAAGAAGCTGAAATGCCTCATAAAAACGAAGCATAAAGATAAATATGGAGAACATCTGACAGAGCGCGGTGCTATAAAGTGCCGCGTTTCTGTTATGAAAAAATGGTAATAGGTGTTAAACAAATTTTAATTATCAGCCGCTAAAATCAAACAAAAATTTATTAAGATATAGATGAGGTGTTTAATGCGAAAAATCCTCCCATATACCGTGGTTACAGCGCTTTTATTATCCAGTGTTTCTCTGATTGCTCAAGAAATGCCACGGGAAGAACAAACGGAAACTAAAATCTACATCATTCCGGATGAAGTAAAATGTTATGTTCGTAAACAAGATAGAATAACTTTTTGTACAGATTTGAATGGGGAGCCGATTACAGGAGAATTGCGTAAATATCAAGAAAATGAATTAATCCGCAAATATCCCTTAGCTAAAGGCATCTTGGATGGGGTTGTTGTTTCTTACTATACCAATGGTGATTTATTATCAGAAAAACCATATACTAAAGGTAAATTGAATGGAGCTGTTAAAACATATTATAAAAATAACAAGATTGAGTCGATTGTACCCTATCAAAAAGGAACAAAAGAAGGCGTGGTTAAATTCTATTATACCAATGGTTACATGCAAGAGCAGGGGATATATATAGGCGGAAAATTAAATGGACAATATCGTCTATATGATAAATCAGGAGAGATGGTTTATGAATTATTTTTTGAAAACAATGCCCTGATTTCAGGATATTGCATGTATAAAAAGAAAGAAAATGATGAAAAAAGATATAAACAAGAACTAGATGCGATAACATTAGATATGTTAAAAAAACATGAAGTTGTCTTAGATAATACAATAATACTTAATGGATGTTCCATGAAAAAAGCGCGCAGGTAATCCGTATGGCAAATAATATTAAACAAATTCGCAAATCTTTAGGTATAAGTGTTACGGAATTAGCGCAAAGGTTAAATATGTCGCAAGGAAATTTGACAAAGATTGAAAATGGTCAAGTAGATTTGCGGTTGGATACGGCGCAAGCAATTGCGAAAGTTCTGCAATGCCCTTTAGAAAGAATAATGAAGCAAGAACAAGAAGAAATTTCGCCATTAGTTATGAATTTGAATTTATCGCAAGGAAGTCAGACGCTAAAAACAGTGAATGATAATATGAATCCAACCCTTAAAAAAGGAGATATAGCTGTTATTGTGCCTCAAAGCTTTAAAAAAGAGGACGGTGTATATCTGATAAATAAAGATGGAAGAGAAATGGTGCGTCGTCTTCAATCGCTCTCTGGCGGAAAAATAGCGCTTTTATGCGATAATAAAATGTATCAAGAGGAATATGTTGAAGAGAAAGAAATTGAAGTAATCGGTAAGGTTATTCAGAAAATTAGTATTTCAGATATATAGAAAATAAGGGTTAAGAAAAGATGAGCTCCTCGATAGATTGTCGAGGAGCTTTCTTTGTATGTAGTCATTTGATACGTAAGAATATAGTGTGAATATTTTGGTATATAGATAAAAATGAATAATATTCCATATGAAATACAGATGTAGAGAATAGCGCTAAAATAATTAATTAAAATCAATAAAATAAGTAAAATATTCATGTTCATGAATATGTTGACGAATATTCAAACAAAGAATAAACAAGTAAATAAAAAATATACAATAAATCAATGCGATTACCAATAAAAATAATTTAATGTAAAAAAAATCCGCCACAATTAGGCGGATTTCGATAAAGAGTGAAAAAAACTATGCGCTAAATTCATCTAAATGTGATGTAAAATCTTTAACCTCAGCTAAGATAGCCATAAAAGTTTTTTCCAAATCCAATAATTTTTCTTTTTCATAAGCAAAAGCAATAATAATAGAATTTTTATACTGTTTGATTAATTTGATATCTTCATCATTAATTATACTAGGATATTTACCAATGGAAAAAATTTCATCGCGATTTTTTTGTGCAAGTTTCAACAACTCCAGAGGAGCCCCTGTTAACACAACTAGAGATTTGTTGAATTCCAAAGCTTTAACAATTTCATCTAAAGTAGACTTATTAGGTTTAGGATCAGGCCAAACCATATGAGCGATTTTAGTTTTAGCAACAGCCAAAGCTAGAGAAATTAATTGCTCATCAGAAAAATAACATCCGGTTAAATCTAAATAAGTTAACTCAGGAAGTTTAATAATGAGCTCCAGTAAGTGCTCAAATAAGACTTGATCATCAGAAAAAAGGAAACATTTAATAGCCAAACTGCGTAATTTAGTCTGCTTGTGAAGCTTTAATAAAATATTATTAAGCATCTCTGCATCTGAACACTTATGTTTAATAATAGAATTTTTTAGTAAATCTTTAGCGGTAGAATATAAGCTATTAGAACTACCGTCTTGTACAAAAGCTTCAAAAGCGCCAATTCCTAAAGAAAATTTTTTCAAATCAGAACAAGTATCAAGCCAAAAATAAGCTTCTTGCAAATCGTTTTTCTTAGAACATGGGCGTTTCAGAACAATTTCACCGGCACAAGCATCAAAGTACCCAAACGTGTTTCTGGAGCCGCATTCATTAGAAAAGCCCTTCATAATATAATCCCTTCAATAAAGATAGTTCATCCAAATATACAACTTAGATTAGATTAAAACACAACGCAAAGTTGCATATCCCTAATTTATAAACAAATATTAGGCTAAAATAGAAATAAAAGCAAGAAAAATTTACCTATTATTGTATTTAAGCAGAAAAAACACTATAAGTTTAAAATAAATCAAGAGATAAGTAAGATTGTATATAATAAAACAGAGAAACTAAAGAAGAAAAATTTTATAAACAATTCTGGTTATAGTTCTGAAAATAATTGTCAAAATGAATAAAAAATATATATTAGATACAAGGAAATAAGATAGGGAAGAAGTTATGGTAGAGTACATAATAGGAATTTTAGGAGTAGCAGTTATAATATTAATATATATATCAATAGTTTACCGTATTAAATTATTGCGTAAATCTGTGGAGTATAATGATATATATGAAAAATACAGTACTTTGCAACTTAAACATGCAATAACCGAATCAAAATTTTCCGATATGATATCCGGAGCAGCCAAAGCAGAAGCTGAAAAGTTAAAATATTTGGAAACAATAACCGTATTGGAACGCGAATTAAGCGCATTA
This sequence comes from uncultured Alphaproteobacteria bacterium, assembly GCA_944391405.1. GTDB lineage: Bacteria > Pseudomonadota > Alphaproteobacteria > RF32 > CAG-239 > CAG-267. The sequence goes on from CALXTN010000026.1 coordinate 15,698, forward strand.
AAAGCCTCAGCTACAGCAAAAGAGGAAAGTTTGAACGAACGTATTCACTATTTGGAAAAGATGAAAGAGGAGCTGAGCTTAAAGTTTAAGGATATTTCAAACGAAATTATAAAGGCGCAGCACGAGAGTTTTTCAAATGAACAAAAAAATACGTTAAGCAATATTCTAAGTCCCTTTGCCGAGCAATTGAAAGCGTTTAAGAGTGAGGTAAATACAGCTAGAGAAGAGAGTATTCAACGCAAAGCAACATTGGATACTCAGTTGGCAAATTTAATGAATTTGAATCAGAATCTGAGTAAAGATGCCCAAAATTTAACCGAAGCCTTGAAAGGAAATAAAAAAGCGCAAGGCAACTGGGGAGAATATCAGTTGGATAGGATTTTGGAAATTTCAGGTTTGCGCAAAGGCCAAGATTATGACACACAGGAGAGCTTTCAATCAGAGGATAAAAAGCTCTATCGTCCCGATGTGATTATTCATCTGCCGGAAGGTAGGGATATTATTGTGGATTCGAAAGTGTCACTAAATGATTATCTGGAAGCTATTCAATCGGAAGATACGGTAATCCGCGATAAAAGTCTGCAAAAGAACTTAAATTGCATCAAAAACCACATAGATGAGTTGGCAGTAAAAGAATATCAGAAACTGCTGAAAAATAAAACATTGAATTATGTGATTATGTTTATCCCGATAGAAAGCGCCTATGTGGCAGCTTTAGAGGCCGATAACACGCTGTATGATTATGCCTACCGTCGCAATGTGATTTTAGCAACGCCATTGTCTCTATTACCGATATTAAGAACAGTAGAGAATTTATGGCGTATAGATAAACAGAATCAAAATGTTCAAAAAATTGCGGAATTAGGCGGAAAAATTTATGATAAACTGGCCTCCTTCATGGAAGATATGAAAGCAATAGAACGAGGACTTAATCAAACAAATAATGCTTATACGGCAGCCATGACTAAGTTATACGGCAAGGGGTCGGCGTTATCTCAGGCAGAAAATATGAAAAAATTAGGAGCAAAAACCAATAAGAGTATTAACCTAAACTTAAATGGTAGAGAGTTAATGTTAGAAGCTCCGGAAGAAGCATCTGCAGACGAGAATAAAACAGCGTCAGAAACAGAAGAAGATCCGATGATAAAAGAAGATAAGCTCTAAAAAGAGGAGAAGATAATGTCAGAAACACAAAAGACAAAAATGATTATATTTACGGGTGGTGGTTCAGCCGGCCATGTAACGCTCAATCTCACTTTAATCCCATGGTTTATAAAACAAGGCTGGGAAATATCATACATAGGCTCTAAAGGAGGCATGGAACAAGAGTTGGTGGCAAAGTTTCCGGAAGTAAAATATTATGGTATTTTAACCGGAAAGCTACGTCGTTATTTTTCTTGGCAAAACTTTTTGGATATGATAAAAATTCCGCTGGGATGCTTGCAGGCGATTATTTTGGTGCATAAAATCAATCCGGATATAATCTTTTCAAAAGGTGGATTTGTATCTTTTCCTGTTGTCGTTGGCGGATATGTAAATCGTAAAAAGATATTTATGCATGAATCAGACATCACTCCGGGACTTGCCAACAAAATGAGCTTACCTTTTGTCAGTACGTTTTATACAACATTTCCTGAAACTGAAAAATATGTAAAGAATAAGCAAAAGGTACATTGTGTCGGTCCTGTGTTATCAGATAGATTATTTAATGGCAGCCGAGAGAAAGGTGCGAAATTTGCCCATATGGACGTATCTAAGCCCACCATTATGTTTATCGGAGGAAGCCTTGGTGCCAAGAGTTTAAATGATGCGGTGGAAAAAAATTTGGGAGACATCTTAGAGAAATATCAGTTAATTCATATTGCGGGTAAGAACGGATACAATAAAAATTTAGCACATGAAGGCTATCAACAATATGAATATGTGGATACAGAGTTAAAAGATTTGCTGGCTTTAGCGGATATTGTTGTGTCGCGCGCAGGTTCAAATTCTATATTTGAGCTGGCAAGTTTGCATAAACCGATGATATTGGTTCCATTACCGGCAACATCTTCTCGAGGAGAACAAAGTTTGAACGCTAAAAGTTTTGCAGAAAAAGGATATGCAGAAATTATTAAAGACGAAGATATCGCTAATCCGGATATTTTATTGCCGATGTTAGACAAGGTTTATCAACATCGTGAACAATATCGTCAAAATATGGAAAACAATCCTGTAAAAATTACCACAAACGAAGCCTTATGTGAAGATATCTGCAAATAAGAAAGATAAGGTAAGATAAAGGAGAGGTAGAAAAAGAAGAGGCGAGGGAAATATTTCTCTCGCTTTAATTTTATCGAGTAACGCGGTGGAAATACGTTATTTTTTAAGTTTACTCCAACCTTTGGCCGCTCTGGAGTAAGTAAAACCACGACCTTTACGGCGGGTATTTTCACCTGGATTGCAAATAATACCACATATAGCACCTTTGCTACAACCTGTTATGTCAGGAGAGGTAAACTTTTTATGTAAAAGAAAACATCGTGCTAAATCAGCCATAATTCGAGCTTCCATATATTGTCCGCTAATAGCAAATGCATCAGTAAGGGCAACTTGAAATTTTTCACCACGTAAACGTTTACGAATACCTTCAACCAAAGAAGTATGCTGAGGCAAAATCAAACCACGCCCAGTCAATAAACTGATAAAATCGCGATAGATGAGTGGATTTTTCCATCCCCCACCAAACATTAGAAAATAATGTGGAAAATCAAACTGATACGGTACAAATCTCAAGCTTAAAAAAACGATATAAGCAGCAAAATATTCTACCGTACGCAGAATATCTGCCTCCGCTAAAGGATAATTTTTAAGTCTATCTTCCATATGGTAAAGATGAGGCCCAGAAGATTTAGGCGGAAGAAGCTCAAAATAATTATCGCCATTAGCCGTAATAGCAGCTTCCTCATAAAGATCATTTAGGAGCATGCTATTGATATGTCCTCCCAGAGCAAGTTTGCCATCTTCATCAAAATCTTTATCAAAAAAAGTGCGTGCTAAAAAGTCTACATAATGGTTAAAGGGACCACAATCAAACCCCAAAACCTTTTTGCGCAAGGTATTACCACTAGTAATAATAGCAATATTAGAAGTGTTACCTCCGTTTATAAAACAAATAGGATATATTCCATTTTTAGACAAAGAATAACTGAGATGCAAATTATGCATAGGAGCTAGAGGAGCACCTTCGCCACCATTAAAAATATCGTCTGAACGAAAATCGTAAATAATCGGCAATTTTGTTTTTTTAGCCAAAGCCGCCGCATCAAAAATTTGCGTTGTAAAAGGTTCTGCACCATGAGCAAGCGAGGGAGGATTATGTTCACCACAAGATTGTCCGTGAAGACCGATAGCAGCTATTTTTTCTCTTTCAACGCCGGATTTTTTGATTAACTCTTCCACAGCCTTTGCAACCAAATCTGTATATTCAGCCAAAACAGACTTAAACAAAGGTAATTTAGAGGCTTTGCTCATATCAGATTTCAAATCGGTTACCTGTTGGCGTAAATTAAGCATATCTTTTCTAAGCTTAGCTGAGTAGGGGAGTGAAACACCAACAATATCGCGAATGTCACTATTATCAGCAAAATCCGTCATAACCGCATCTACCCCATCAAGCGAGTTTCCCGTCATAATCCCGATAGTAATCATTTTATTCTCCCCCAAAATTAAGCTACATCAGAAGTATATGAGCAAAAGATTAACATAAATTTAAGTAAGAGCCATTAAATGACAAAACAGTATATGTTGCACAAGCGTATAAGACATCTAACTTTAATCAACGAGAAAAAATGAAGAAATAAAAAAGATACCCCCGCGTAAAACGCGGGGTTCTTCATATGCGGCTATAAGCCTTTACCACTGGCTTCCCCTGAACG
>CALXTN010000027.1 GCA_944391405.1 uncultured Alphaproteobacteria bacterium
TTGTTCCATATTTACCATATAAAGAGTTCAGCATTAATTTTGCTAGTTGTTTCAATCCACCAGTTGTTGTATTTTTTATCTCAATCCAATGTTAAATCATTTAGTTCATTTTCAAAATTCACTCTCAGCTCTTCCATTTGTTCATCAGACATTCCCTGAGGTACAAACAGTGGTTTTGTCGCAGCCACTTCACCTTTAGCAAAAAGTTTTGGAATAAGCATAGCATCCCAACTTCTTTTCATGACAAGAGCATTTTTTGAACTATACGTAAACCCCATAATCGGTTTACCGGTTTTCTGTGCAAAATAAATAACACTTTTATTAAGCCGCATACGTGGCCCACGAGGCCCGTCGGAAATAAGCGAAACAATAGTACCGTTTTCCAATTCACGCACAATATCCAACGCGGCGGCTCTAGCATTTCTATCTGAAGATCCATCAATACTGTAAATATGGAAGATACGCAAAAGTTTTGCAATAATTCTTCCATCATTATGAGGAGAAACCAACGCCTTCATCAATCTTTTGTTACGCCAAAAGAATGGCAGCATCAACGCGCGCCCATGCCAAGTCACAAAGATACCACCATTATTTTCTTCTGTAATTTTTTCAAATTCATCCAAACCATGAACTTCAAATCGTCCTGTTTTTCCCACCAACCAAACATATAACGCGGCAATTCTGCCCAACAAATCAAAAACAAATGGTTGTTTGGTAATTTTCTGCCGTAAATGTTTTATCGTATTTTTTATTTCCATTAATTTATTCCATTTTCAAACGACCACATCCTATAACTCATAATAAAAATAAGACAAGTATATTAAAAAAACGTTTAAACAGCAATCAAAGGTAATTAAGCAAAAAAAACGTTCTCCCCAAAGGAGAGAACGTTAATTAAAGAAGAAGTGCAAATTTAAGGTTTGTAATGACTGTTAAACGTTACCTTTTCGCCATTTGGCGCGGTAACCGTTACGTTATAACCATTGATAGAATAAGTATATCCCGGAATAATCAGTGCATATCTGCCATTAACCACATTTTTCCATCCATAGGTCATACACTCAACATCGGTAACTGCCGTAATACGAGAACCATCACTGGCAAACCACTCCATAAAAGCGTTTCCTTGTACACCTTTAGCCGGCATCCACAAATCTGCGGAAGCTTTATATCCAACAGAATTATATTCCTGATAAGTATCGACTTTATACATAAAGTCCTGGCTTTCCGGAAGCATTTTTTCATAATCGCAAACCGCATAAGTCACGCCCTCTTCCCATTGGAATACAAACGCTCTGCGTGTCACTTTTGCAGAAGGATCAAAAGTAGCCGTTGCATAAAATGCCTTCGGTTTACCTAAATTAGGATCCTCAGGTTCTTCACCAGATGCGACTTTCAAAACATGTGTCACGTTCAAATCTGTTGCATAATTACCTTCCGTAGCGCTAGCCGTTCCATGCACAACAACATTAGCGTGATAAATATCAAAATTAGCGGATGTACCGTTAGCTTGAATATTTAAAGATTTATGCGTCAAAGCAACGCTTGGCTCCGCAAAAACAACCTCTCCCAAATCCACATCATTAAGCGTCGCGCTAAAATTGTTATAAGAATACGGTGCTGTCAATTTATCGGCCTCTATGCCATTACTAAGCGTATGGGTATAAGGATAAGATTTAACAACCACTTTCCAATTCCCGACATTACGATTAGAAGATGTAGGAGAACCTAAATTTTCTGAAGCCGTATGATTAGCTTGAGAAACTTCTTTTTCCTGAGCCGGAGTATTCTTAAAATCAAATGCGAAGCGAGTACCATAAGTATCGCTAGCTTTAACCGTTTTAGTAGAACCATCGCTCATTTTTTTCTCTAAAACAAAGTCCACCGTACCATCGTTATAGACGATTGTTTTTTTAGAAGAAGAAGTAACTGTTGCATCTTCTTTAACATAGATATCGGTTTGACCTTCGGTAGAGAAAACACGACCGTCGACAGTTTTTCCTTTCACTGTCAAGAAATGCGGTGTAACTTTATACTCACCTTCGGTTCTTGAATTTTGCGTATCCAGTCTCTCGGATTTAGACATCGTCAAACGCACATTAAATGTATGATTAAATGTACCGTCATCAAAAACGATTTCGGCATCTTTAATCGACAAATTCTGTTCTCTTTCCACCACTCCGTTAGACGTGTCATACTTATAAGCCGAGCTATAAGTTCTGACAGTCCAATAATTATCAACAGCAGAAGTGTTTGTCGTTGAGTGCGTCTCGGTTGTAGCAAAGCTGGTATTCTCGGCATACAGTTTACCATAAGTCAACTTTCCGAATTCCACCGTAAAGTTTTTGGTATAAGTTTCCACCTCATCATCACCCACGGTATGCGGTGTTGTTTTAATGACTTTAACAGTCGTTGTATTACCGTTCCAAGTCTGCTCGGTTGTATATGTTGTTTCACCAACTTCATCGGCAACCATCAACAACCAACCTTGAGAAACAAGACGAGACGAATTTTTGCCGTTCCAAACTGCTTGAGTAGTATAATCATAAGGATAAGCCTTATAAGTAACACCATTTCGCACAATTGTGGAAAAAACCGAACTGACATCAGCCCCCATACCGGTCATCACATACTTTCTTTCCGAAAAAGTTTTAACAACTTTACCGTCAGTAAAGACCACCACCGGAGCAGTTTCTCTAAATGAGAAAACACCGCTTTCCTTACCGTTAGAAGCGTCAGACTGCCAATTAGAAGTTGTATATGTTGCATTAAACTTAACCGTTTCCGAAAATTTCTTTTCTTCACGGGTTGTAGACTGCGACATACGTTTCAACTCATTTTCATCCCAATTAAGAGAAGTTGTAACCACCTCACCAAATGGAAGTGACGAAGCGGAATGTCTACCCTGATAAGTATAAGTGGAAGAAGTTTTAGAACCATCGCTCCAAATAATTTCTTTATCAACAATGTATTCATCATCATCGCCTCTCAAGATATAAGTTGAATCGACCTTAATCACATCAATCGGTTTATCCTTTTGAAGTTTAAGGTTAACCACTTCTTCAATCGGCTCTAGCGTACAACCGGCAATTTCGCCATAGAGGGTATTAACGGATTTAAACCTTTTATACTCATCTGTTTCTGCGTTTTTATTAACCTCAAAAGCAAGTTCCGTAAACTTAAGAGAGACATTGGGAATATTATAACTTCCATATTCGCTCTTAAACATCACCGGCTTTTGATAAGTAAAATTAACTACATTCTCAACCACGGTTCCGGCTTCTTTTCCGATTGCGGTAGAAGTATACGTTCCGTTAATCGTTTGTACGGTAAAGCCATCGGCGTTTGTAACTTCCGAAAAGACCTCTTCAGCGATTTTACCCGTAGACTTATCAACAAACAAACTATCATTAGAAGGTTGTTCGCGTTCCTGCGGCGGCGTCACTTTCAAAGATAAAGGCACTGTATAAACATGAGTTTCTTCACCTTTATTCGTTTTCACCACTTCTGTCAGTTCATAAGCCTCCAACGGGCACCCGATATATCGACCAGTATAAGTAACATCTTCAATTTCCGTCGCCTCCGATGTTACCACTTTATGATACCACGGCTGCAAATCAATTTCATCACTTAACTCATTACCGAAAGAAACACCTTTTGCGCTATAATTAGCCTTAAACGCAAGTGTCGCTTTATACGGATCTTCTGTTTCGGTTTTATCACCAAAGCTGGCAATCAGCGCTTTCACAAAATTAACGGAAGAAATTTCCAAATGAGGCGTTGCCAAAGTATCTCCGCCTTGCACCACACCGGTATAACGATGTCCATAACTAACGGTTGCCACTTGTCCATCGGAAAAAGTAAATTCTTGTACTTCATCAGCACCTAAAGTTGTACCATTGCGATAAGGAGTACGACTTTTGATTTGCTGTTTAACCAAATTAACCGGCAAATCCGTAACCGATTGAACCTCAATACGCGGTTTAGCCAAACGAATACGTAAATACAGAGACGGATTAAATTTGAAATCATATCCCAGCTGTTCGTTCTTCATAGAAGAAACCTGATTAAACGTAACATCGCTTTTAACCAAAGTATCCTTAACGGTTGCGCTAGAAATCAAAATCCGTTCAGATTCCCAATAGTGATCAATAATCACATCCGATGTATCCTCCGGAGCAATATCCGAAAGTATATTCACTCTTTCGCTGGCACAGCTCCCCACAAAAATCAAGCCCACGATAAACGCAAGCATCAACACTACTGAGTTTGCACCTCTGAGGCACAAAAATCTCAATTTTTTGCTTTTCAGTTTCATGATTAAAAAAATTTAAAAAATTTGTAAATATAGTTTAATTTATGAAATATCTTGCACCTCATCCGAGACGGAATTGGCGAATAACAAAGAAATCAAGAATATGCCTCAAGCACGATAATCAACACAAACATAAACTCAAGGCACAATAATTTTTAAGCACCGCCACGCTAGCACAAAATATACAAAAAATCAACCATTTTTTGTACAAAAAAAAAGAAAGCCCCATTTATGAACATCCTCCATACAGGAGGCATCATAAACAGGGCTTTCTCAAATCAGATCGGGCACATCAAGGTTACGGATGCAACTTCAGGTCGGTGTAAGAAGTGTGGTGCATTACCTCTTTGCCGAGGTTTGTATCCACATAACTGAATTCTTTCACGTCAGAACCCAGATATGTATCATCTGGATACAGCGCCGCTCTTTCTTCCAGATACTTGACGCTCTGGCTGAAACGAAGTTCAACCGGAATATCAAAAGTAAACTGTTTCTCTCCGTTGTCGAAATAAATCTTCAACGAATATACCTTAACCCAGAAGCTCGGTGTCGGTAGAAGATAATTACCGTTCGGCATGTTGTAGTACGGGTCGAACATGTATTTCTTACCTGTACCTTCAACAGTAAACACCCCTGCGTCATAACCACTAGGTTCAGCATCCTCAACCTGAGTTTCATAGAAAACACCGGTATCAGCAACATACCAGCTGTTATTCATGTCTTTGCCCATGATAACTGTTGCAGTGTGTTCCCACTTTTCCACTTCATCCTCAAGAAGAGTATGAGGTATGGTCTTAGTCACCGTTGCGGTAACTGTTCCATTCTCGTTCCACACAAGGCTGGTGTCCCAAATTGGTTCACCAACAACATCTTGTTCAGCAAAAGATTTGGTATACCAAGGCTTCAAGGTAATGGTTCCGGTTTCAATCTTGCTAGCGTTATGTGACGCCCAAGAGGCCACAAACTCCAGAGTAACTTTATAGTCGTTACCAGAAGTGTTTTCCTTAACAAAATTTGAGTAGGAAACTTTGGCTATCTCCAAATGAGGTGCATAGTCCTCATTTCCGGCAATAACCGCCTTGTCATACCGCCAACCGTAGCTGACTGTAGCAATCTGGCCATCGGAAAAAGTAAACTTTTTCACAACGTCCTTTCCAAGGGTAACCCCCTCAGAAAAATCATTTTCACTCACCACTTCTTCACCTACCAACGAAACATCAATTTCGCTGGCATCAGCAACCTCAATGTGTTCCTTTTCCAGAACCACGTTGAGGTAAGCCTCTGGTTTAAACCTCACAACATCAGTTCCATCCCCATTGGGGTCAATAATGGAACTAAGGTCAAATGTTACATCACTGCCCCCGAGGTGATCGTCCACCGAAGTGGTCACCTCAAGGTAATTTTCACTAGTTTCCGCCACCGCACGGGTGTTGACCAATTCTTCACCAGCGCAACCTGTAAGCATACCTGCAGCTATCGCCGCCATGTATGCAAAAATACTCTTTTTCATATAAATTTTTTTTAAGTGAATAATTTCTTTCTGGATGTACCCGCTAATAATAAACATAAATAAATACCAGATTGTCGCATACGCTAACAACCTTAAAACGGGCACAATAATTTTTTTACTGTCTTACTTTAGCATATTTTCTATACAAAATCAACATTTTTTTGTACAAAAAAATCTTTTTTAAATAAAGAGATAACAAAAAATAAATTCTCGGACAATATATCTCCCTTTAGCAACCAATCCAAACATCAAAAAAAGCAGGCTAATACAACACTAGCCTGCCCTAAAATTTTACCCAAACGAGTTTATATCTTCATCTTATAGAAAGAACGATAAACAAATATCAATCCCAAGACGAGGAACAAAACGCCGAGTGTCAGAGATACGCACTTCGGAGCGGCAACAGCCATTTCCACTGCCAACAAACCGAACAATGTCGTAAATTTAATAATCGGGTTTAAGGCCACGGAAGAAGTATCCTTAAACGGATCACCAACCGTATCGCCAACCACCGTTGCATCGTGCAAAGGTGTACCTTTTTCGCCCAAATCAACTTCTACCACTTTTTTGGCATTATCCCAAGCCCCACCGGCATTAGCCATAAACAACGCCTGATACAAACCAAACACGGCAATAGAAATCAAATAGCTTGCAAACAAGTTCGCGTCAAAACAAGCAAACGCAATTGTAAACGAAAAGATAACAATAAAGATGTTGAACATACCTTTTTGCGCATAGAGCGTGCAGATACGAACCACTTCTTGTGAATCTTCTTGCGATGCGGCTTTTTTGCCCGAAAGTTTGATATGCTGTTTAATAAAGTCGGTTGCACGATAAGCACCGGTAGAAACCGCCTGCATAGAAGCGCCGGAGAACCAATAAATAACCGCGCCACCCAAGATAATTCCAAACAACACCATCGGATCCAGCAAATCAAGTTTGAGGTTTAAGAGCAAGATGATAGAGAAAATCATCGTTGTCGCCCCAATAACCGCCGTACCAATAAGCACAGGTTTTGCTGTTGCTTTAAAGGTATTACCGGCACTGTCATTAGCCTCAAGAAGATGTTTACCTTTTTCAAAATCCGGTTTAAAACCATAATCGTGTTCAATCTCTTTTTTTGCACCACGCAAAGTTTCAATTTGTGAAAGTTCAAAAACAGATTGTGCATTATCGGTCACCGGACCATAGCTATCAACGGCAATGGTAACCGGCCCCATTCCGAGCATACCGAATGCCACCAAACCAAAAGCAAACACTGTCGGATAAACCATAAAGTCGCCCAAACCTTCGCTTGCGGTAAAGAAAGCGATAACCATCAAGCCAACCATAACCAGCCCTTGCCAAAAAGCAGACATATTACCGGCAACAATACCGGAAATAATGTTCAACGAAGCACCGGCTTCACGGCTGGATTTAACGATTTCTTGAACGTGTTGTGATTTAGAAGACGTAAAGATTTTGGTAAATTCCGGAATAAGCGCAGCCGCCAAAGTACCACAGCTGATAATCAGCGCCAAACGCCACCACAAATCGGCACTAACCGATGAAAGCATCAAATAAGAAATGGCAAACGTAACCACAATTGATGTAATGGAAGTCAACCAAATAAGACTGGTAAGCGGCTTTTCAAAATCAAAGATTTTCGCTGTTCCATAACGAGCTTCAGAGAGTTTTGCGTTCATCCAATAAGAAAACAGAGAAGTCAAAATCATCAAGATACGCATAGCAAAAATCCAAACGATTAAGCGCGCTTGGAAATCAATTCCGTTTGCCATCATCACCAAATCACCGTTTTGCGCATACATCATACCCGCGCCCAAAACAATGAAGCTAACCAGAGCCACACCGGTCACGCCATAAGTTTCAAAACCATCGGCAGTCGGACCAACTGAATCGCCGGCGTTATCACCGGTACAGTCTGCAATCACACCTGGGTTACGTGCATCGTCTTCACCGATTTTGAAAATAATTTTCATCAAATCAGCACCGATATCAGCAATTTTCGTAAAGATACCACCGCAAATTCTCAAAGCGGAAGCACCCAAAGATTCGCCGATAGCAAATCCGATAAAGCAAGCCCCTGCGTTTTCTTTAGAAACGAAGAGCAAAATTGCCATCATCATAATCAATTCCACGCAGATAAGCAAAACACCGATAGACATACCGGATTTAAGCGGCAAACTCATAACTTTGTATGCTTTTCCTTCCAAAGAAGCAAAAGCGGTGCGCGCATTAGCATAGTTATTGATGCGCATACCAAACCAAGCCACCGAAAAAGAACCGAGAATACCCAAGATTGACCAAGCAAGCACAGTCAAAACCTTAGGCAGCGGCGTATCGTTTAATCCATAGAAGTAGTAGAAAATACAAACCGCGATAAACACTTCCAACAAGATAAGAAGTTTCGCTTGTTGTTTCATATACGTTTTGCAGGTAGAATAAATCAGCTCAGAAATAGCGAGCATAGATTTATGCGCCGGCATATTTTTAATTTTATGAAATTCGTACCAACCGAACGCCATACCGAGCACACAAATAATCAAACCGAAAGCCAAAATTTGCACACCGGAAACGGACATTCCAAAAATATCAAACGCCACATCAAGTGACGGAATTTTGAGGTCAATTTCAGACGCCGCAGCGCTGCCTGCCCCCAAAGCCAACATTGGCGCAAGAGCAGCCAATAAAGCTAATAATTTTTTCATCTTAAACATATAATCCCCCCTAAAAAAGCGGATGAATCAAAAATCCGGCGGAAACATAAGACCTCCCACCTTGGATAGATTAAGTCTAGTCCCTAATTCTAAACAAGGAGTTAAAACATTCCCGATTATTTTTAATTTTTTCTTTTAAAAAGAAAGAGTTATAAATCAATCACTAAGGTAAAAGGTTTTAAACACAACCCACAAAAAAACGGACATTCTGTAAAGAACATCCGTTAATAAAGAGTTACGCTTCCTGCACCAAAGGTAAATAAATATCCATATACCAATGATAAAATTTAGTATCTTTCGCAGCCTTGTCAGCAAGCAATTCCGTTGCCTCCCTACTCAAAGAAGTTTTATACTGTACATATTGTTCAACAAGCGAAAGGTCATCTTTTTGTATGCAACGATACACAAAATAGTATTCCATATCACACTGAACAGACCAATTAAGCCTTTTTTTATCCACAAAAGTAAGCATAAACCACAGAGCAAAATCCCATCTGATTTCCATCATCGTACTCGCTCCCAAAGACGATTTTGGAGAATTTTTACGAGTGAAATCTTCCTCATTTAGAGCTGAAAACACCTCTTTTTTATATTTCAACAAATACTCTTTCAAAAATTTCAAATCCACAAATGGATTAGACAGCAAATATTTAAAATGCGGCTCACACAAACGCGTGCGATAATAAGGACATGTTGTCAAAAAATGGATAATATCATCAGAACCGGCATATTTACAAAAGAGTATCTCAGCTTCACATAAACCCGTAACAGATAGTTCACCAGCTCTTGCCAACAAAATTGCCCTTTGCAACGTCTGCCTTTTATCAACCGGCAATTTAGCCATAGCCTCCTCTGGCGTTTTTGGAAGAACAGATATTTTTTCTGTTTCATCTTCAGACATCTCATGAGAAACCGTGCAATTTGGAGCCTTATGTAACGTTATTTCATCAAAAGGCTTTTTAATGACTGCAATCGCATTCATTTTACCATTGACTAACTTACTTCCATAAGATCCATCTGCAAACAGATAGAAAGGATAACCGAGTTTTTCGCCAATAGCGTTTAACTCGTTCAACAAAGTAATTTTTTCCATACACAATATTTTTAAAGTTCATAATAATCATTTTCTAACAAAACCTTATCATACAAGCTCTTTTTGTCAACTATAATTTCCGCACAAAAAAACGGACATTCTGTAAAGAACATCCGTTAATAAACAAGTTTCGTTTAAGCATCTCTGGTTATTTTCGGCAAATACTCATTCGCATACCAAGATGCCGCTTTAGAATTATTTTCAGCAAAATCTTGTACCAATTCCAATACATCTCTGCCATTCAAACCATAAAATCCGTTTAAGGCCTCCAATTCAATCAAATATACATTAATCAAATCAAAACGCTCTAAATCCAAACATCTTTTTAACAAAGCCAGTTCCGTTTCCGCAAAAACATCTGTGCCGAAAAAATCTTTTAAAAAAGTTTGAATAAACCAATCGAGCAATTCAATTTTCAAACTTGCCACAATTTTAGAAGCATTAAACGTCAAATATGTTTTCCCATCTTTAAACAGAGTTTGCTGGTGTTTAGAATGCCAAATAATCCAATCTTTAATAACTTTTTCACGCAAATTAGGATTTCGCAAAAAACATGCAATTTCATTAGCCGCCAAATAAGGATACGTTTTAACATATTTAGCCACAACTGCGCTTTGTCCCTCTGTTAAAAAGGCTCTCGTTAAGCGAAAATCGCTCAATTTACAGCCATTCAACACTTGCAACAAAGCCTTTTGCAGATTCCATTCATCATCCAAATCTTCCATCACATAAGGCATAATTTCAAACTGTGTTTGAGGAAAATCTTCAGACACCATAAAAACCTGCAATTTTCCTGAACGAGGCAGTTTACGCACAACAGCAATAGCTATCTGTTTTTCGCACACCATCGACTTTGCGCAATAACCACCTTGAAACAAATAAATCGGATAACCAAGCTTTTCGCCGATTGCATCCAAATCGCCCCACATACTAATTTTTTCCATACAAGATATTTTAAAGTTCACAATAATTTTATAACGACATGCACCATAGCAATATTTGCCATTCTGTCAATAAATTTTTAAATTTTCTTTAAACTTTATATATATCCCAAAAACAGCGGCTTTATCGACCTAAAACGCACTTCTACAACCTTATCCACTCCAAGAAAAAGAACTACCATTCACGCAATTTACGATTAACTTCGCGTTCTTTAATACTTTCGCGTTTATCATAAAGTTTTTTACCTTTACCGAGCCCGACTTCAAGTTTTGCCCGTCCTCTTTCATCAAAGAAAAGACGTTTGGCGATCAAAGAATAACCTTTTTTAGTCATCGCTCCGATAATACGATTGATTTCGCTGCGTGTAAGTAACAATTTTTTCTTACGATTAGGATCTTGTTTTTCATATCCTTTATTGGCATATTCTTCAATTTTCAAATTTTCAATAAACAACTCACCGTTATCATAAGAGCCATAAGTATCGGTAAGAGAGGCCTTACCCAAGCGCAAAGATTTAACTTCCGTACCGCGCAATTCAAGCCCCGCGACAAAGGTTTCTTCAATGGCATAATCAAACGAAGCGCGGCGATTAACAGCAACCTGCCCCGTTGCGATAAAATCAGATTTTTTCACCTTTTTAGCCATCGTAAACCTCTATTAAAAACGAAAGAGTATATAATCTAAAAACACACCGCTGTCAAGCCCCAAATCACCACACCATAAAACCCCAAGGCCACAAAAAAAAGCCGAGATAAATATCTCGACTTTCCTCAATAAAGCTTTCTCTCATCAAAAGAACTAATGCATCGTACTTTCCTGTGGCAAAGGTGTCACCGGACGTTCCAAAGCCACTTTAAGCACGTCATTAACATTTTCCGCCAACACGATATTGAGTTCATTTTTAACAATTTCAGGCAGTTCTGCCAAATCCTTTTCGTTTTCCTTTGGAATAATCACAGTTTTGATACCGCCCCGCAAAGCTGAAAGCAATTTTTCTTTCAACCCTCCAATAGGAAGAACTCTGCCTTGCAACGTAATTTCGCCAGTCATTGCCACATCGCTTTTAACCGGAATTTTCGTAAATACGGAAACAAGGGTGGTATACATTGTAATACCGGCTGAAGGACCGTCTTTAGGCGTTGCCCCTTCTGGCACGTGAACATGCACATCTGTTTTTTCAAACACTTCCGGATTAATACCCAAAGCCTGTGCATGAGAACGCACTACGGAATAAGCGGTATCAATAGATTCTTTCATCACATCTCCGAGTTTACCGGTTTGTTTAACAATCCCTTTCCCCGGCATATCGACCGCCTCGATAAAGAGAATATCTCCCCCGACTTCCGTCCACGCCAAACCGGTTGTAACCCCAACCATATTCTTTTCTTCACGTACACCGAAATGATATTTTTTAATGCCCAAATATTTGCTCAAATTATCAGCATCAACTGTAATATGCTCATCAGCCTGCTTCTTAGACTTTTTAGCACCGTTTTTCTTTTCGCTGTCAAGCAACAATTCTTTAGCGCATTTACGAGCAATCGTTGCCAATTCACGTTCCAAATTACGCACGCCGGATTCTGATGTATAATAACGAATAACATCACGAATAGCCTCATCAGTAATAAAGAGTTCTGTCGGTTTGATAGCATTTTCTTTAAATACCTTCGGAATAAGGTGACGTTTAGAAATTTCTATTTTTTCTTGTTCGGTATACCCATCAATACGAATAATTTCCATACGATCAAGCAAAGGTCTCGGCATATCAAGTGAGTTAGCGGTTGTCACAAACATCACTTTAGAAAGGTCATAATCCAAATCGAGATAATGATCATTAAATGTAGCGTTTTGTTCAGGGTCTAAAACCTCAAGCAAAGCCGAGCTTGGATCTCCACGCCAATCTGAACCGAGTTTATCAATTTCATCCAAGAGAAACAGCGGATTAGAAACACCGGCTTTTTTAATATTCTGAATAATTTTCCCCGGCATTGCTCCGATATAAGTACGACGATGTCCGCGAATTTCCGCTTCATCACGCATACCGCCCAAAGACGCACGTACGAATTTACGTCCTGTCGCGCGAGCAATAGAACGCCCCAAAGATGTTTTACCGACACCAGGAGCCCCAACCAAACAAAGAATTGGGCTTTTCAAATCTTTAGAACGAGCCTGCACTGCCAAATATTCAATAATACGCTCTTTAACTTTCTGCAGCCCAAAATGGTCTTCATCCAAAATTTCAATCGCCTTGGTAAGATTATGGCTAATCGGCGAATACTTACCCCAAGGCAAATCAACCAACCAATCCAAATAATTACGAATGATTGTAGACTCCGCGCTCATCGGACCGGCCGCTTTTAATTTTTTAAGCTCTTGGTTTGCTTTTGTGCGAGCTTCTGCGGACATTTTGGATTCGGCAATTTTCTTGGTATATTGTTGAATTTCGTCTTCTTCTTCATTTTCAACACCGGTTAATTCTTTTTGAATAGCCTTAAGTTGTTCGTTTAAGTAATAATCGCGTTGATTTTTCTCCATTTGCGATTTAACCCGATCTTTAATTTTATTTTCCGCGGCAATTCTTGCCCCTTCTGCATTAAGGATTTCAAGAATTTTCATCAACATAGCGCGTTCGTTTTTGCACTCCAGCAATTCTTGTTTATCTGTTGTGCGAATATCCAAATTTCCGATAATAGTCGCAATCAGCTTACCCAAATTTTCATGCTGATTAACAATCATCAAGCTTTCCTTTGGCATTTTGGAGTAATCTAGAGTTTGTTGTTTAAATTTCTCACTAACCACCGAAGCCAACGCTTTCAACTCAATGGGATCGCCATCATCTTCTTCAAGTTCATAAGGAGCTATAAATGCGGTATAATACTCGCCAAACATATTTAATTTTTTAACTTTAATACGAGCAATTCCTTCAACAGCCAAATTAAGAGTACCGTCAGGCATGGTAATAAAACGTTTAATCCGAGCCAACGTCCCAATATGATATAAATCCTCCTCGTTAGGATTTTCTGTAGCGGATTGTTTTTGCGTCAACAAAGCCAAAGGAGTACCAAACTGATAAGCCGCTTTAGCCGCCTTAAGTGACATGGATCGCCCCACAAACAAAGAAGCGGAATTATCTGGAAACACAACAATATCTCGCAATGATAACACCGGATATTCCATATTTTCCAAGATTATTTTATCATCCAACGGTGGCAGAGCATCCTTAGCATCTAAAAATTTTTCATTTTTCAAGTCTTTATCATCAACGCGGCTCATTACAACATCCTTACAAATATCCACACACAATTAAACGCTCGATATCCGGTACCACAGAAATGCATCAAACACCTAAATTTTTCAGTTTGCTCCCACGATAAACAACCGGACCAATACTATATAGTGTCATAACCACTCTTCTGCAACACCTGAAATATAATTTTGCAAAATCGGTACAAAGTTCGCAAGCATCGCCTTGTTTAATCCACAATAAAAAAAGACACCACGCTACATATCAAATATGAAAGAACAAATTTCTCCACAAAAGAAGAAAACATTAGTCTTCCGTAATTAGACGGATAGATTCCAAACGCTTAATTTCATCACGACATTTCATTGCTTTTTCAAATTCCAAATCCGCCGCGTATTGTTTCATTTCTTTGGTTAAACGTTTAATTTCCTTAGCGATATTTTCGAGCTTGTCACGAGCAATCGGAGCAGTCAATGCTTTATCACCTTCCGCCTCGGTCATTGTCTGCAAAACAGAAGAAATAGCCTTTTTAATCGTCTTCGGCACAATTCCGTGCTCTTGGTTATATTGAAATTGTTTTTTACGCCGACGCTCAGTTTCATCCAACGCCATTTTAATCGAGTCTGTCATTTTATCGGCGTAAAGCACCACTTTGCCCTCAGCATTACGCGCCGCACGCCCGATAGTTTGAATAAGCGAACGATAAGAACGTAAAAATCCCTCTTTATCGGCGTCTAAAATAGCCACCAACGAACATTCCGGAATATCCAGCCCCTCACGCAAAAGATTAATTCCGACCAAAACATCAAACACTCCCTGTCGCAAATCTCTGATAATCTCAATACGTTCCAACGTATCGACATCAGAGTGTAAATAGCGTACTTTAATTCCGTTTTCTTTCAAATATTCGGTTAAATCCTCTGCCATTTTTTTGGTTAAAGTCGTTACAAGTGCACGCTCTCCTTTAGCGATAACACGGCGACATTCAGCCATCAAATCATCAACTTGCGTTTCCACCGGTTTAACCACGCAAAGCGGATCCATCAAACCAGTCGGACGAATAACCTGCTCTGCAAACACGCCATGACTTTGTTCAAGCTCCCAGTCTCCAGGCGTTGCGGAAACAAAAATAGTCGGTGCGCGAAACTTATCCCACTCCTCAAATTTAAGCGGTCGGTTATCCACGCAAGAAGGCAACCTAAAACCATAATCGGCCAGTGTGGTTTTGCGATTTCTATCCCCCCGATACATTCCGCCGATTTGCGGAACGGAAATATGACTTTCATCAATAAACAAAAGAGCATCTTTCGGAAAATATTCAAACAATGTTGGCGGCGGTTCACCTGGAGCTCGACCGGTCAAATAACGAGAATAATTTTCAATGCCTTTACAATGTCCGGTTGTTTCCATCATTTCCAAGTCAAAACGCGTGCGCTGTTCCAAACGCTGCGCTTCCACCAATTTATTTTGTGAGCGCAGTTCTTCCAAGCGAATAGCCAAATCCTCTTTAATATGCATCATCGCTTGCGAAAGAGCCGGTCGAGGCGTCACATAGTGGTTCGCCGGATAAACGGTAATTTCCTCCAAATCTGCGGTTTTCTTTCCGGTCAAAACATCAAATTCAATAATTTTTTCAATCTCGTCTCCAAAGAAAGAAACTCTCCACGCTCTGTCTTCATAGTGGGCGGGAAAAATATCCAACGTATCGCCTTTAACCCGAAACGTGGAACGCACAAAATTCGCCTGATTGCGTTCATATTGTAAAGCCGCCAAATTTTGATAAACTTCTTTAGGTTCTATGCAAACACCTTTTTTAAGCGAGAACGCCATCGCCGAATACGATTCCATACTACCCAAACCATAAATACACGAAACCGAAGCCACAATAATGACATCTTTTTCTTCCAAAACATTACGTGTCGCCCCGTGCCTCATACGGTCAATTTGTTCATTAACAGCAGAATCTTTTTCAATATAAGTATCGGTTTTGGGGATATAGGCCTCAGGCTGATAGTAATCGTAATAAGAAACAAAATACTCCACATGGTTATGCGGAAAAAACTCTTTCATTTCGGCATAAAGTTGTGCGGCTAAGATTTTATTGGGCGCCATAATCAACGTAGGCTTTTTCATCTCTTCAATAATTTTAGCCATAGTAAAAGTTTTACCGGAACCGGTAACCCCTAAAAGCACTTGATTTCTCTCGCCTCTGCGCAAGCCATCGCATAATTGTTTAATAGCATCCGGCTGGTCACCCGACGGCTGAAACGGGCTGACAACTTCAAACTGATTACTCATAAGCAATATATATCTCACCACCAACACAAAAGTCAAGTCCTGCATATAAAAACAAAAAAAGCGGCGATCTCGCAAAAGACCACCGCCACAAAACATCATTCGGCAGAAGCATAGAATTTAGCCAAAGAATACATCTGTTTAGTTGCATCATAATGCAACTCTAATTTCAGTTTATTCTCTGTTTCAAATCGCACCATATCAAGATTGCGAACGTCCAAAACATCTATCACACAATTTTTATTAATCAATACGAAAAACAATTTAAACCATCCGTCCTGAAACTCGATTAATAAAAAATGTTGCGTATCTATTCTGTTGTAATAACACAGTTCCTGAAATTTAAAAGCATCAATACCATCGCCATTATTCATATCCGAACGATAATAAATAGCCTTGCTCCAAACCTCTGAATAAACAGACTCACCTTGAGTAATTTTTTTAACATTAAAAAGTCTGGAAACTTTCCCCGGTTCAACAACAAACACATCAGGCAACACCCCATCACGAAAAACGACCAAGTCTTCGTCTAAAGGAAAGCCTAAATTAAGCCCTTTGGGATAATCTTGGCTATATAAATAACAAGTTCCGGTCTTTTGCCATTCAACCAACATCATCGGTATCCGACCAAAACATCTTTTATAAGTTTTAATCGGTGTAATACTTTCAACTTTATACTGATGAACCTTTAAGAAAATCCCATCATGCACCACACCAAACTGACTATCTCCTAAAGCATAAACCAAATATTTATTCTTTTGTTCGCCTTTTCCAACAGTCATAGCATCATCCGGAAGCACCAATGTCATCAAAAGCGCAATAAAATAGCAACCAACAGGTAAACTCCACCACCATGAAAATTCAAAAAAACACAACACAAAATAAACACTGATAACGCAGAACAAAAAACATTTGTTTTTGTCAAAAGCCAATTTCCAACGTTTAGCTGAACACATAAGTCCAGACTTCAAAAAAAATAATAAATCCATAAAATAAAAAATTTAAATTAGACATAAAAATACATTTTTGGGCAAACTAACATAGTAAAAAAAATATTTCAACCGATTTTTCAAAAAAAAGCACTTAGGGTAAAAACCCTAAGCGCTCAGCAAGTACATTAACTAAGACATAAAGAGCTCCACCGCCCAACGCCAAGTTAATTATCAAAAGATAGATTCTGGAAAAAACTCCTGTCTCTTTCATAAAAAAAGCAACTTCTAAAATTCGAATAGCCTTCGCTAAAACAAAAGCAGCCAAAGCCAACCACAAGAGCCAACAAACATCTTTCCATTCCCACAAAGCAGCAGCAACAATTGTTGTAATAAGAAGCACTATCGCCCATACATACAAAAAATTGCTCCAAAATTCCACTTTTTCTTTAATATTGTTTTTCATAATTTAAATTAATAATAACTGGAACAAATCTATAAAATAACGTAGCATAGAATAGAATAAAAAAAAGACAAACGCAAGCAAAAACATTCCAGACTAAAGTTTTGCCGCACAAGGAACTTTTCCTTCGTTTTGAAAATCTCGAAGTTGAGCGGTACTCATATCAATTTTATTACCATTTATCGTCATACAATAACCCGAAACAGGAATACCATCTTTAAAAGAAACCTTAATAAATTCATCTCCATTCGCATAAAAAACAGAAATATCCCCTTCTTCTTTTCCATCTTGATAAAAAGCCTCGCTTAAGAGTGTCCCATTCTCAAAAAACATCAAAGAGCGACCATGTTTACGCCCCTCCTCATATCGATTTTTTGCCAATAATCTTCCCGTCGGATAACGATCACGAACTTCTCCCGTAATTAATTGACCGGTAGCCACCTCCCTTAACAATTTATCACTACCCTCGCGAACATCTTTTCTCTCATAAATATGCTCCGGAGGAATAGCATCATTAGACCAAGAAACTGTTTGAGAATTACTTGGCGTAGCCGCTACAGGCTCAGTCACAATATTTTGCCCTTCGATTATTTCGGAAGAAACAGTAGAATTTGCAGGCACCTCAAATACAAAATCATTTTGCGAAGAAGCAGACTGTTCATCAACAACATCAAAATCTAAATTTCCCCACCCATCACTTGTTTCATCATCTAACATCTGAGCCGAAACAACACCAGAAAACAACAACGTAATCAAAAGAGTTAAAAATTTTATTTTAAGACTAGCACCACACATAAACAGCCTCCACAAATATCAACACATCAAGAAGCATAACATCAAAAAAGTTAAGATAAACATAAAATCAATCAAATAGTATTCATCCATTACTGCCCTAGCCCATAACTGCTTAATACAAAAAAGATACCCCCGCGTAAAACGCGGGGTTCTTCATATGCGGCTATAAGCCTTTACCACTGGCTTCCCCTGA
>CALXTN010000028.1 GCA_944391405.1 uncultured Alphaproteobacteria bacterium
TTCAGGGGAAGCCAGTGGTAAAGGCTTATAGCCGCATATGAAGAACCCCGCGTTTTACGCGGGGGTATCTTTTTTTTACATTCATCACCAATCATACCATCAAAAAAATCCGGACACTTCATCCGGATTTTTAAATCAAACGCCTTTTTACTTCTATGGTAATACTTCCAAAGGCGGTAAATCACGATAATATTTATACCACAATCTCTGCAACATATAGAAGAAATCCGTCTTTGGCACAACAGTTCCCAAAGGCTTTTTAGAAGAAGCAAAATGAATAATAGTAGCCGGAGCAAACACGTCTTCCAAAGTTTGCCAATTCTCACCATAATATTTCGCCATTGTCGGCAAATCTACATGTTTAAAAAAGAAATTCATGGTATTGTTTTTAAACGGCAAAACTACAACATCATTTCCAACCGTCACATTAAACGCGTCTTGATCCATATAAGTGCGAAAATTATTATTCGTATAATCTTCCAACTTAGCCAATAAATTATCCTCTCTTATTTTCTTCAAATTCATCAGCATAACACCTGCATTAAAATAGAATCCGCGTTCTTCTAAATTAAGTTCAAGCACATGCGCATTTTCAAAAAACCACGAAGGATCTTTAACCGCCGCCAAGTATTTACCATCAACATCCGTCTGATAAAGTTCATTTAAGTCATGCAAAATAAGTACATCGGAATCCACATACAAAACTTTATCTAACTGAGGTAAAGCATTTGCAATATAATATTTTAACAAAGATGTTTTAGAAACATGTGTGTCGCGAATATAAAATAAATCAATTTCTTTTTGTGGCAAAACAGTAACTTTTACTTTATCAGTTTCCATAGCTTTCAGAGCTGTTATATCAGACTCATAAACATCCAAAGTCATCACATAAAAATTATATAAGCTATTAGGACATTTCGTTTGCTTTGCGGAATTAATGGCTACTCTGGTAAAATCCATATAATTAGCATCAGTAATCAACACTACATTAACCGAACCATCAACACCATCACAATTTTGCGGTGTAAGTATCAAATCAAAATCATAATTTTTAGCATTTTGTTCAGATTGAGCTGCTGCTTTTTCCGCCAGTCGTTGATTTTCTACTTGTCGCTCAAGATAAGAAGCCCACAGCAACAAACCAACAACAATTACTGCCATTACATCAGCAACAACAACCCACCACATAGCTTTATCTTTCATATCAAACTCCTTAAATCTATCAGCTTATAAACACCCTAAAACAAGAACTGTAAATATCAAGTAAAAAAAAGAGGAAGTAACAAGTACTTCCTCAACAATTCAGCCATGCAACAGCTTACATTTCAAAATCTGTAACCCCTTCATAAGCCAATTCATAAAGTTTACGAATTTCTTTAATTAAAGGATAACGCGGGTTAGAACCTGTGCATTGGTCATCAAATGCGAGTGTTGGCAAAGTTTCCATAGCTTTCTTGAAATCTTCGTCGGTATATTCACCTTTAATCGCAAACCATTCACGAATAGAAGTCGGAATACCGATTTTCTTCTTCAAATCCTGAATACCTGCAATCAAAGCATCGACTTTTTCATCTTCAGTTTTCCCTTTAAATCCCATAGCTGTTGCAAATTCAGCATAAGCTGCTTTAGCATGAGGGAATTTATATTGAGGGAACGCACATTGTTTAGCCGGTTTATCGGTTGCGTTATAACGAATAACCTGACAGAACAAGAGTGCATTAGCCACACCATGCGGAATATTGAATGCAGCCCCAAGTTTGTGAGCCATAGAGTGGCAAACACCCAAGAAAGCGTTAGCAAATGCCATACCGGCAAGAGTAGAAGCTGCATGCATTTTTTCACGAGCGTGCAAATCTGCGGTTGCGTAAGATTGTGGCAAGTAATCAAATACAAGTTTACCTGCTTCAAGAGAAAGACCTCTTGTATATTCAGTAGCCATTGAAGAAACGAAAGATTCCAATGCGTGTGTCAAAACGTCAATACCGGAAGCAGCGCAAAGTCCCTTCGGCATAGTTTGAACCAAATCAGCATCAACAATAGCCATAGACGGTGTCAAAGCATAGTCGGCAACAGCATATTTAACCCCTTCGCTATCATCAGTAATAATAGAGAATGGAGTAACTTCAGAACCTGTACCGGAAGTTGTCGGAATAGCAACCATCATAGCTTTTTCGCCCAATTGCGGAAATTCGAAAATACGTTTACGAATATCCATAAAGCGCATAGCCAAATCTTCAAACTTCAATTCAGGATGTTCATACATCATCCACATAATTTTACCGGCATCAATCGGAGAACCACCGCCAAGAGCGATAATAACATCCGGCTCAAAAGAACGTAATGTACCAATAGCCATATTAACCGTTGTCAAATCCGGATCTGGATGAACATCTGAGAAAATTTTATATGCAACACCGATTTCATCTAAAACATCAGTAACACGTTTAGTAAAGCCCAAATCAAACAAAGGTTTATCTGTAACAATGAAAGCACGCTTTTTACCTTTAAGTTCTTTCAAAGCAAACGACAGAGAACCAGGTTTGAAATAGATTTTCGGTGGCACTCTAAACCATAACATATTTTCTTCACGTTTAGCAACATTTTTAATATTCATCAGATGTTTTACTCCCACATTTTCACTAACCGAGTTACCGCCCCAAGAACCGCAACCTAAAGTCAAAGATGGCTCAAGTCTAAAGTTATAAATATCACCGATAGCACCCTGAGAAGTCGGGCAGTTAATCATAACACGACCGGTAATCATCAAATGACCGAAGTATTTAATTCTGTCATCATTTTGCGGATTGGTATAAAGAACGGAAGTATGCCCTCTACCGCCATGAGAAACAAGTTCCTTAGCCAAGTCTGCACCAGACTTAAAGTCATCAGCTTTATACATAGCCAAAACTGGAGAAAGTTTTTCTGCGGAAAAAGGTTCTTCCGCACCAACTTTTGAACATTCTGCAATAAGAACTTTTGTTTCTTCCGGAACAGAAATTTTAGCCATTTCTGCAATTTTATAAGCAGGCTGTCCCACAATAGCAGAGTTAAGATGACCATCAATCATAATAACTTTTGCCAATTTTTCTTTTTCTTTCGGAGACAAGATATAAGCTCCGCGTTTAATGAACTCGTCTTTAACGGCATCATAAACATCTTTAACAGCGGTAACAGATTGTTCAGAAGCACAAATCATACCGTTATCGAAAGTCTTAGACATTAAGATAGAAGAAACAGCCATTTGAATATCAGCGGTTTCATCAATCAAAGCCGGAACATTGCCCGCACCAACACCAAGAGCCGGTTTACCGGAGCTATAAGCGGATTTAACCATTCCCGGTCCACCAGTAGCCAAGATAATATCGACTTGCGGATGTTGCATCAAATATTGAGTTTGGAAGATTGATGGATTCTCAATCCAACCGATAATATTTTCGGGAGCACCCGCTTTAACAGCCTCTTCAAGAATGATACGAGCTGTTTCAATTGTACATTTTTTAGCACGTGGATGCGGAGAAAAAATAATACCGTTACGAGTTTTCAACGCAATCAAAGATTTAAAGATTGCCGTAGAAGTAGGATTTGTCGTCGGAATAACCCCGGCAATAACACCCAAAGGTTCAGCAATTTTAATTAAACCATTAGCTTTATCTTCTTCCAAGATACCGCAGGTTTTGGTATTTTTAAACTTATTGTAGATATATTCGGAAGCAAAGTGATTTTTAATAACTTTATCTTCAACCACGCCCATTCCAGTCTCTTCCACAGCCATTTTAGCCAAAGGAATTCTAAGAGAGCTTAATTTCAACGCAACGCGTCTAAAAATATAATCAACTTGTTCCTGAGTATATTCGGCATATTTTTTCTGAGCTTCGGCAACTTTAGCGACAATCTCATCAACATGCTTTTTTTCAGCTTCTTCATTAGCTTGAACTTGAGTTTCTTTTGCCATAGTTTACATTTCTCCATAACAATTTAACACTATTGACAAGATAATAGCTCAAAAAAAATTAACAAGGCGTTTAAAAGCACTATCAAGACACGAATTATTTCAGATTATTTCGTAGGTAAACACAAAAAAATCCCCACAATACTGCAGGGATGTTTGAATAGAAGAAAACAGCTTATGCTTTAACAATGTGTAAAACGTTTGTACTACCCACTCTACCAAATGGATATCCGGCAGTAACAACAATATGTTCACCCTTTTTAGCCAAGCCGGAAAGCGATGCAAAAGAACGAGAAACTGTTTCAATATTATCAAAACTCTCGAATACTTTTGTATCAATGTAGGTCTTAACCCCCCAAACCAAATTAAGTCTACGAGCAATCTCTTCTGTTGGATTAATAGAAATAATCGGCAAATTCGGACGTTCCTGCGCCATAGCCAAAGTTGTCGCCCCACTAACAGAAAAAGTTGCGATACAAGCCACTTTATCAAGAGTTTTAACCACTTCACCGGCCGCATGCGTAATTGCATGAGCTTCGCTGTTGCAATTATTTCCCTGACAAAAATGATGCACATTTTCCAAATATTTCGGATCGCTTTCAACCTGTTGAATAACACCATGCATAGTTTGAACGGTTTCCACCGGATAATTACCGGCAGCGGTTTCGCCCGAAAGCATAACAACATCACAACCATCATAAACAGCATTTGCAATATCAGAAACTTCCGCACGAGTTGGCATCGGTGCATTCATCATCGATTCTAGCATTTGCGTCGCAACGATAACAGGTTTGCCAAAAATACGGCATTTAGAAACGATTCGTTTTTGTAAAACCGGCACGGTAACAATCGGACACTCCACACCCAAATCACCACGAGCCACCATAACCATATCAGACACTTTAATAATATTATCCAAATCATCTAAAACTTGCGGTTTTTCTAATTTAGAAATAATCCAAGCTCTTTTACCGATAATTTTACGAGCTTCTTTAATATCAGAAACACGTTGCACAAAGGATAAACAAATACAATCAACACCAAGCCCCAAAGCAAATTCCAAGTCGTCTAAATCCTTTGGTGTCAATGGTGAAATATTAAGGGAAGAATTCGGTAAATTAACACCTTTATGACCTGAAATAAAGCCCCCTACTTCAACTTCGGTAAGAGCTGATTCTTTATTACATTTCAAAACATTCAAAACAATATTGCCGTCATTAACAAGCAATTTATCGCCGACTTTCAAAGCTTCAAAAATCTCTTTATGAGGAAGAGTAACACGATTCTCATCGCCTAGTTCATTTTTCATATCAAGAGTAAATTTCTGCCCTTTATGCAAAAGAACCTTACCATCCTTAAACGTACCGATTCTAAGCTTTGGTCCCTGCATATCAGCAACAACCGTAACCTGTACACCTTTCTCCTTAGCCAATTTTCTGACTAATTGATAAATATTTTTATGTTCCTCGTGTGTTCCGTGGCTAAAATTCAATCTAAAACCATCAACTCCGGCGTCAATAAGCGCGGAGATTTTCTCTTCGGTATTAGAAGACGGGCCTAAGGTTGCTAAAATTTTTGTACGCGTATTTTTTGGCATGTTCATCCCCTAAAAAAATTAAAACCAAACTTTCGTTATGGTAAGATATATACCATAAAAGTTTAATAACTTATTATTCTTTAACTTCTCCACAACAATTTAAATGTAACCGAAATGTATCAAATTTATTACTTGTCAAAAAAAAATATCTTTGCTAAAGTCCGATACCGAAAAAAATAATTTTTTAATACCATAACATAGGGAGAATAATCATGGCAGAAAATGAAGTTGGCGGCATAGATAGCACCAGATTAAATTCTTTAATTGAACGCATTGAACGTCTTGAAGAAGAGAAAAAAGGCATTGCGTCAGACATTCGAGATATCTACGCTGAAGCCAAGGGTGTTGGTTTTGATGTTAAGATTATGAAAGCAATCATCAAATTAAGAAAGATGAATCAAGCAGACCGTGATGAACAAGAATTTTTGCTTGAAACATACCGTAAAGCATTAAACGTTTAAGATTTCGCAAAACAAAAAATAAAGGCGCCAAAAAATTGGTGCCTTTATTTTATAGAAAATTTATGCACTGACAATACCTGTAGCCATAGCATAAATAGCAAACAGAGCCGCAATCACCAATATAACTGCAGCAAAACGTTCACCAGTAGAAAATGCCGCTTCATCAGGAGCATTCTGCTTACGAGCATGCATATAAACAGGAATACCGAGCGCCATAAAGATAAGAGCCATTAAAAGATAACTCAATCCCGCAGCATAAATAAGCCACAAAGCATACACAGCCCCCAAAACTGCCGATAACAACGCATAGGAGCGAGCAATATAAAACCCCTTGGGATACTCATGATCTTCACAAAGTTTCCACAAATACATCGCACTGGCAAAATATGCCGGCAACACCATCACGCTTGTAATACTAAGCATTGTGTTCCAAGCATTACCAGAAAAATAAACCATAAGCATAAAAAGTTGCATCAAACCGCTGGTAACATATAAAGAAACCGACGGAGCTTGTGCAGCATTTTCTTTAGCAAATTCTTTCGGAAATGTACCATTTTCTGCCGCAGCCTGAGGAATTTGCGCTGTAACCATGGTCCAAGCAAGCCAACTGGTTAAAACAGAAATAAGCAAGCCAATATTCATGATATAAGCCCCCCATTTACCGATAACTGGTTCTAACACAGCAGCCGTAGACGGATTCGGCATTTTAGCCAACTGTTCTTGCGTAAACAAGCCATACGGTAAAATAGAAAGCAACACATAAATCAGCAAACACGCACCAAAGCCCAATAGTGTCGCCGTACCAACAGCTTTAGGATTTTTGGCGTGCTTAGACATAACCACAGCACCTTCAATACCGATAAAAGCCCATAGTGTAACGAGCATTGTTCCTTTGATTTGGTTAGAAACATCACCAAGAGAACGTTCATTTTCACCCCAAAAATCAAATGAAAACTTATCAGAATTAAAGAAAATAAGCGTAATCACAATAAAGAACAACAGAGGAGCAATTTTCGCTACCGTACCGATAAGATTGATAATCGTCGCCTGTTTAATTCCTTTCAAGACTAGTGCGTTAAATCCCCAAATAAGGAGAGAGCCTCCAATAATAGAATAAAATCCATTTCCACCAGCAAAATATGGAGGAAAGAAATAGTTAAGTGCATCCATCGTAATCACGGCATAACCGACATTACCACAAATTTGGCACAGCCAATACGACCACCCGATAGTAAAACCGACATAAGGACCAAATCCCTCTCGACTATACATATAAATGCCAGCCGTCAAATCCGGTTTTACAACCGAAAGAATTCGAAACGTATTTGCAATAAAAAATACCCCGATACCGGTAATCAACCAAGCCAATAACACAGCCCCCACCGATGCGCCGGCAGCCATATTTTGAGGGAGGCTATAAATGCCTCCCCCAATCATTGAACTGACAACAACGCCGGCAAGAGCCAAAACACCAAGCTGACCACCGCCTGAGGATTTACTTTCCATTGCGGTATTAGCAACTTTTGCATTGTCTTTATTTGCCATAGCATTATCCTTTACAAATCAAAAAAATTTCATCCAAAGCAAAACTAAAACCTACAATTAAATTTTAGCAGCCGGAGCATGTTCAAAGTTAAGAAAACCAAGACAAGTTAAACAATAACCAAATTGCTGCTCAATATTGATGTAATTATGGAACATTTGGAATTCGCTATGTTTTTCAACACCGCGGATTTCCAATTCGTGATTAAGAGATTTATTGAGCCACATTTCAGCATGTCCTTTAGCTATATCGTCATCAATATGTGTATCAAAATACTCAACATATTCAGCGGCCCAACCACCGATAAGTTCGCCTTTTTTATCTTTTCCCCAACAAATACCTACACCCGTTGCTATGGCTTTATGATCATCACGACTAGCACCATTTCCAGCCATAATAACTTCCAAAACAGCACCATGTTTAAACTGGTCAACCACTTTATCAACCGGTACGATATGTCCATAGATTTCTTTAGGCAAAACGGAAGTATACGGAATAACGTTAAAGTTTTCAATTTTAGCTTGTAACAAAGCGGAATCGTAACAAAAAGTCTCAAACGGTTGTGGAGGAATACCATCATTAGCTTGACCGGCACCACCTGTGATAAATGCTAAAGTAGGAAATCTAACACCTTCTGTCATTTTCTTCTCCTATAAAAAAATTATGAATTAAAACAAGAGAAGAAATAATTTGTTTTTTTAAAATTTAAATAGTTCTAAACCAAAGTCTAGGATAAGGAAAAACAATCTCTCAAACCAAAGCTAACCCAAGATACTGTTGAGGCGATAAATTTTCAGCGCGAAGAGTCAAATCAATACCAAGTTTTTCAGCTTTAATCCCCAAATCCGGAACCGACTTCAAACTTTGCCGTATCATCTTGCGCCGTTGTCCAAATGCAAGTTCGGTCAACTTTTCAACTTTAGCTAAAACATTTTCATCCAATGGATTTTCTTTGGGCTTAAACAAGAGCACCGAAGACCAAATTTTCGGAGCCGGCACAAAACAAGTTGGAGGTAAATCAAACAATTTAACAACATCACATTGCAATTGAGCCATAACCGAGATACGCCCATAATCTTTTGTGCCAATATCCGCCGTAATTCTGTCCGCTACTTCTTTTTGAAACATCAGCGTCATACTTTTATAGCACTCAATATGTTTCAGCCAACCGGTTAAAAGCACAACGGAAATGTTATAGGGCAAATTGCTGACAATATGAAATTTTCCATCACGTTCTGATTTAGCACAAAAATCAAATTTCAAAGCATCACCTTCAATAACATCAAGCTGTGGATAAAACCCTTGAATTTCATGCAAAATATCCAAACATCGCTCATCCATTTCGATAACCGTCATTTTTTGTGGATTTTGGCGTAAAACCGCCTGCGTCAATCCGCCTGGTCCCGGACCAATTTCCACCACTTGCTCAGTGCTTAAATCCTTAAATTTTTGCTCATTCAAAGAAAGACGTATAATTTTATCGGTAATATTACCATCCAACAAAAAATTCTGTCCTAAAGATTTTTTGGCCATCAAGCCATATTTTTCTACAAAAAACTTTGTCGTTGGCACTTCTACCATTTTCTTTTCCTCAAAACAACATAATGCTTAGAATTTCTTTTCAACAACGGCACGATTGCGCAAATCTCGAATATATTTATTGGCAATCTCATCAGTTTTACGATTCTTAATAAACTCGCGCACTTCATCTTCAGTCGGCATTTTTTGTTTGTCTTTAGCCGGATTATAAATTTTATCCATTTTGAAGATATAAAAATCTGCTCTGTAAGGAATAGCCTGAGAAACCTGTCCTTCTTTCAAATTACGAATTGCTTTATCTAAAGGAGAAGGCAATTGTCCAACTGCGACCCAACCGAGTTTTCCTCCAGAAGGAGCGCTGGCACTTTGTGAAAATTGTGCTGCATATAACTCAAAACGAGGATCTTTCTGCAAGATTTCCACTAATTCATCAATATGCTCACCGTCTTTACGTTTAATCACGATTTCAGACACCATATACTTAGGCGTATTCATATCTTTTTTAATACGAGAAAATTCATCTTGAACTTCACGTTCAGAAACACCAACACCACTCATGCTAACTTTATTGTTAATCAATTTACTCCACAATAAATTAGCCCTGATTTGTGTCATAAACACATCTTTACTAACATGATACTCTTTCAAAACATTATTAAATTTTCCTGCAGGAACGCCGTTTGCTTTTTCAAAATTCCGATACGCATCACGTACTTCTTTATCAGAAACATGCACCCCTTGCTTTTCAGCTTCTTGCAATTTAATTTTTTCATCAATAGTATTTTGAAGCACTTTTTCAGAAATCATTTTTTTATTTTTAGCATTTGCATTAAGCCCAGTTGTCAAAGAAAATAAATTTGCACGTTCTTGCAAATCTTTATTAGAAACCATTTCACCATTAATAGTAGCGACAATTTTCCATCCAGAACCAAATAAATTATATGGGCGAAAGACAGCTTGCTCTTTTTTCATTTTCGCTTCTTGTTCAGCTTTTTGTCGTGCCTTTTCTTCCTCTTCTTGTTGTGCACGACGTTCCATTTCCATCTGAGCCTCAACACCTCTTTTAAACATAATTGATTGAGAAGTTGAAGAGCGTACTGCTTTATCTAAATCAGATAAATCAACCTCAACAGCATTCGCTGTAGCAGAAACTAAAACACCAAAAGCAACAAAAGCAAGTCCACTTTTAAGCAACATCATCTCATACTCCTATACTATTCAGAGCCCATTCCCCCCAAAGTTTTGAAGAAAAATGTAACCCCAAATTCATAATCATCATCCAAAGTTGGATCGTCATAATTATATTTTTTCGCAACAAACGCCAATTTCAAGCATTCATCTTCATAAACAAGTTGTCCGCCATGTTCCAAAGAACCACCATTATCTGTCAAATCAATACGATCATAAACGGAAACGGACCAATCTTTCGTCAACTTAGAGCTAACCGAAAAATAAAGTTCTTTGCGCTCACTTGCCTTATAATAAGAATTCTGGTTTGGTTGTAAATAGATATACGAGGTATATACATTAAAAATATCAGAACCAACCTTAGCACCTAACTCACTATATTTAAGATCAAAATCATCTTTATCCAAACGATAGCGATAATTCAAATCCAAATACTTATTTGGCGAAGCATAAATACGTCCGACATAATCAGAAAAGCGACTATTATCATCCGTACCATTAACAGCATCCATAAACGAACTATTATCAGAGAACTGATAGCTTTGAGCAATAAATGCGGAAGTACGTCCTAAGATATTCCCATAAGAACTCCAGTTTAAACCATAGCTGATACGACTACCATCATCATTTCTATCATAACCGGCATATCTATCCAAACTCAAGATATTAGTATCATCAAACTCCACATCTGCACTATCCGCATCAGGAATTTTCTCAACATCATTATCATTATCCGGAGCCAATACAGCAACAACAACCGGCTCTAAAATTTGTCTGGACGTATCAGTAGCCCGCACAAACGGCAAGCGCCATTCAACCCCCAACTGCGGAAAGATTCTTGCAAGTGTGCCATCATATTCGTCGGTTGAATTATACATATAATCATCAACATAATATAAATCAGACTTAACAGAAGCAACAAATCTATATTGTTCACCATAATTACTGGTATACGGCAATTCCCAAGAATTAATCATAGTCAAGCGCTGCGATTCCTCATCATTATCACGATAAACAGAAGCAGAACTGATATTTGTTTTAAAATATGCACCATATTGATTTGCATCGCCAATATGTTCATATTCCATGTAAGGAGCAACTGTTGGCAAACTTTTCATACGACTTTGAAATTCTGCATTATTAGAAGCCTTTAAGCTATAACTTGTCAACTTATAATAATAACCTTCAATTGTTGCATAATCACGCCCCTCAAATCTTTCAAAGGAAAGCTTAGATGTAAGCCAAGGATCATCGCGCCCAGGTAAATCCATATCTTTCAAATAGAACACATCCGAAACATAATTCCAATCAAGATTAGCCACCCAATAATCATTAATTTCATAACGTGCGTTTAAGAATAAATTTCCCCGACGTTTTGGACGACTAAAAGATTTATAATCAATTTTATCATAATCCTTCCCATCATCCTCTAGATATGTTCCCTCAGCCTTAATTTCACCATTATAAAAATATTGCCGATATTGCCCTCCCCAAACAATACCTCTGTCTGTGGTGAAATATGGAGAAAGAATAACATCTGTTTGATCAGAAACATTCCAGAAATATGTCGGTTGAATATACTGTCCAGTATAAGAAGTACTACCCATTGAGGTCATCAACAAGCCGGAACGACGTTTCACTTCCGGTGAAGGATGGCTCAAAAATGGCGTATAGAATACTGGAATATTTTTAATGCGTAACACCGCATCATTGTAATTAATATTTTGCCCCTCTGCATCATAATTAACTTTTCTTGCATCAATACGCCAAAGAGGAGATTTCCCCTGACAAATATTGCAAGCTGTATAAGAAGCATTACGCATTTGCCGATTATCATTAACTTTTTTAACAAACGTATCCGCCCAAATACGAGATTCATCGCGCATAATAACTTTAACTTTATTAACATCAGCCCGCTTCATTCTCTCAGAAAGTGTAATTTTATCTGTATAAAGCACACTCCCATCAGCTTCAGTTAAAACAGCATTACCTTCAGCAACAATAACATCTTTCTTTTGGTCATACCACAATCTGTCGCAAATCAACTCCAAATCACCACGTGTAACAACCACATTTCCCTTCGCAAGAATAACCGCATTTACCTCATCGGTTTCCATCTCATCGGCAGAAAAAAATATCTCTTGCTCAGGTTCACTCTTTTCTTTTTGCTCCACATTTGGAGATTTATTTTCCTCCAACGACGGCATAATATCAGTCATATTACCCGGAGAAAATTCCGCCTTTGGAGCCACTTCTGTATTCTTGCGAACAAAAGCGCCTGCAACAGGTTCATTAGCAGCAAAAGCCACCGAAGTTAATAACAGAAGAACAATTGCAGTCAAACAAGATTTAAAATTCATCTTTTATCTCCTTAGAGCGTTTTTTGCGCCATGATGGAGTTTTCCAAAGCAATCCTCCTGCAATAAACAAAGGCAAAAAGCAATTGAGATACATTAAAACGATAATCCATTCATGCTTGCGAGCCATATTTGCAAAAGTCATATCAAAAGCTTGAACAACAATCATCGCCAAAATAGAAATAGTAATAACTCTTCCTTGTCCACGACGATTAAAGTTAGAAATAAGCAATCCGGTGCAAGCCAAAAGGGCAAAAATCAAATTAAACCAAGGTGCCAAGATGCGACGATGAGCTTCAGCACGAAAAGCCTTTGCATCCTTTTCTGAAACACCTTCTTTATCAGCTTCTGCAAAAAGCTCCGAAATACTTCTTTCTCTCACACTTTTATCTTTTTTACGCGCCACAGATACATCGCCAAAATCAACCACATAATCATCAAAAGTCATCGAAGAAAACTGTCCGCTTTTCTTATTCATAACCTGACGAGTTCCATTTTTGAGTAAAATTTTCGGGCCAACATCCGTATATTCCAACATACCGCTTTCTGCAACAGTAACCACCTTTTCTTGTGGATTTTTTCCATCGCTAACTAAAATTCCCCGCACTGTACCATTAT
The DNA here is from genome assembly GCA_944391405.1 of uncultured Alphaproteobacteria bacterium. Classification (GTDB taxonomy): domain Bacteria; phylum Pseudomonadota; class Alphaproteobacteria; order RF32; family CAG-239; genus CAG-267. Next base: position 13,253 of record CALXTN010000028.1, read on the forward strand.
CCATAAATTTATCAATAAAGATGGTCATATTATTTTTAAACGATGTAAAAGCGCCTTCGCGCAACATCATTTTAGAAAAGCTGTTTTTAACTTCATACTCCAAATCACGAAATTTGCTTTCCGCCACAGGAATTCCTACATTAAGCACAAACACATTAAACACAGCCAAAATAAGCCCGATACCAATAGCAGCACGAGCAATAACCACCGAACTAATACCCACAGCTTTCATCACCACCAATTCGCTATCCATGAGCAAACGATTATACACAAACATAACCGCCACAAAAAGCGCAATCGGAGAAAGGATTGTAAAAACGCGCGGCATCAAAAGCGATGTCATTTCCACAAACAAATAAACCGGCAACCCTTTATCTGTTACCATTTCCACAAAACGAAGCGACTGTGTCAGCCAAAGCATGGACATCAGGGAAAGAGCCACAAGCAAAAAACCGGTTACAATTTGCTTGGCTATATAGATATCTAATTTTTTCATAATCCCTAAGCTAACCTATTAAAACTTATTTTTCAAACTTTATTTTCAGAAACTCTACGTTTTAAAATCTTAAAAAAAAGTATTTAAATTAAAATATTTAAGTCACCTTTTCCATCTTCATCAAGACTCAAGCGAAGCTACTTTACGTCCTCGCGCAATATATCTATGATTTTAAAATAAAAAAGCAGAATTAAATAACTCTGCTTTTTAAATCAAAAAAAGAAAATTTAAAGATCTAAACCTCTTCTCCATTTATCCAAGCATGGATCAGTTTTAGCCAATTCGGCTAAATATTCAGCACTTTCATCTTCAAAAGGACACCCACATTCATAAAAGCTCAGCAAATCCAAGTCTCTACGATCAATAAGAGCCTTTTCCATCGTAGCAGACATCCCCATTCCAGTCGGACAAGACAAATAACAAACAACTAAAAATTTAGACCCTTTTTCAACCAACAAACGACATAAATTTTCATGATCACCCCACACAGAAAAGCAATCTATCAACAAACGCCAACTATCACGCGCAAGAATTTTCTGAAAAAACGTTTCATCAACATCTTCAGTAAACTTCCAATAGCATGCCAAGTGTTTTAAATCCCCCAACTCAGCCAAACGCATTTTCTGTTCAAAAGATAAGTCCTGTCTATTATCAACAAGTTGATAAATCTCTGTTAATTTATAATTTTCCATAAGACACAAAAATTAGTAAAACAATAATACTATTCTACAACAAACTATAGTACGAACAAACTGATTGTCAATGCTTTAAAACGCAAATAAAAAAGCAGAGTTCATAAAGAACTCCGCCTCACAAATTTTAAGCTCAATAAATATAAACCCCCTTAAGCCAAAGAGCAATTTCTTCATCGTTTTCAGCCAATTTTCGCATATAAGTATATGCGCCTGAACTAAAATCACCATTTTTTGTATAAAATCCCCAAAGCTCAAGATCATGCCGATTAACCAATTCAATTTCAGCCTGCAGTCGGAGCTTATAATCTTTAACATAGTGAGAAAGCAAATATTTAGAACCATTCCGCACCAAATAAATATCTTGCTCATCGGTTATCCCCCAAAACAGACAAGTTTCCAAAAGTTGAAAACTATCACGTTCCACTATGATTTTAAATGCTGACATTTTGAAATACTTAGCGTACTTCAAATATAAGCGCATTTCCTTCCATGAACCGCACAAAGCCAACACGCATTCCTGTTTTTCTGAAAGTTCTTTCTTAGAAGAAATAAGCGTTCTAACCTCTTGCCAAACTTTCTCTTTATCTTGCAAACTTTCAGATAATTCGCCATAAAGTCCAGCATCACCGCCTGCAAAGCACGAACGATAGATTTTTAAACAAGCAAGATTTTGTTGATTATCAGCAACAAAATTTTTGCCGCATTCACCATTATCATACACAAAAAACGGATACCCAAGCTTTTGTCCTTGTTCGCTCAGAAATTCCATAACCTTCTTATCACCGAACAACGAGCTTAAATTCTGCTCAATTTTTGATTCATAATTTTCCATAAGAATAAATTTTAATAAAAATAATAACAAAACAAGAAAACAATACACCAAAATATTTTTTTTGTCAACTTTTTTAAGACGCACAAAAAAGCGGTATCAAAAGATGACACCGCTAAAGACAATCTCCCGATGTGGCAAAAAACTATTTAGCGACAATAACCATCGCCTCGCGCAAAATACGGTCATGAATAGTATACCCCGCCTGAAGTTCAGCCAAAATAACACCGCTTTTAGCTTTTTTATCTTCAATCTCCTGAACAACACGTTCAAAATTCGGGTCAAACTTCTCACCGACGTGATTAAAACGCTTAATTCCGAATTTTTCAAAAACCTTCGTCAATTCATTTTGCGTCAATTCCACACCTTTTAAGAGTTCGGCACACGATTCTTTGTTGTCCCCCATTGCCGCAATAGCTCTTTCAAGATTATCGGCAACACCTAAAAGTTCCTTAGCAAAAGAAGAAACGGCAAATTTAATTGTCTTTTCATTTTCCTGATGCGCTCTTTTTTTCATATTATCCATTTCAGCATACAAACGGATATAATCATCTTTGAGTTTCGCAAAATCTTTTTCTAATTTATCGCGTCCCTCATCTTGAGCAGACTTAGCTTCTCCGTCAGAAGCATCAATGTCACCACTTTCTACATTTTGAGCAACATCTTCAGCAACATTTTCTTTTTCTGTTTCATCTTCAAACTGTTTATTTTTTACATCTTCATTTTCGGCACTCATAATACCCTCTTAAAAAATAAAAAAATGACCTAAACTAGATTTAGGTCTTAAAAACGATTAAGTCAAGTCTTGCCACAAAATTACACCAAATAAAGCGGTAAAATCCTCAACATCACCAATGATCAAGCAAATGATGTCTATGATATGGCCCCCAAATATCGTATGCAATTCGTCCGGCAACAGCCCCACCTATAAAATAAATAAGATTCTGCACACCATCGTGAACATAACAACAATTATTATTTTGCGCATTTTTCCATGCTACATATTTCGGATAAGACGAAGTAACAACGGGAGAAGACGTTATGGGCGCACCTGAAATTTTAGAATATTGCATATTCATTTCCTGAGGTTCCACCTGCACATAAGTCGGCTGCTGCACAATATATACTTCATCCGCATAAATCGTCGGTTGAGAATTAGTACTCTGTGCCGGAGGTGTTGTAATCATCTCCAGATAGCTGTTTGCCAAAGACGATTGTAACGTAACACAACACATGCACCACGTTAAAACCGCCCAAACACACATTTGCTTTTTATGTTTTATGGTCACAACACTCACATTCCTTAAAAATGACGCCACCCATGATGACGAGAATAGCGAGGATGATATGGTCTAAATGGACGATACAATCTCGGATGATGTACATACGCCGGTATCACACAATCATGACAACTTGCCCTACATCCGTTTGTGCAAGTAGTCGTCGTTATCTGTTTTGTTTCAAAAGTTTGAGGAACATAAATTTCCTGCGCCACAACCTGACCATTTTGATCAATATAAACTTTAGCTGTATCAGCAGCCTGAGCCTTTGCGCAAATTAAAACCACAGCAGCTATCATCAAACCAATTTTTTTAAACATTCAAACCTCGCAAATTAAATATACATATTTACAGGTATGTATGTATGCATACCATACCTTAATTTAAACAAATTTTCAACATTTAAATATAACGAAATTTGGATTCATTTGTTCACTATTTTTTTAAGAAAACTTACCTATCTTAATCAAATAGCCGTCTAATATATATTTCGTCAACAAAAAAGATACCCCCGCGTAAAACGCGGGGTTCTTCATATGCGGCTATAAGCCTTTACCACTGGCTTCCCCTGAA
>CALXTN010000029.1 GCA_944391405.1 uncultured Alphaproteobacteria bacterium
ATTCGAACCATCGTAGACGAAAGTCGACGGATTTACAGTCCGTTGCATTTGACCGCTCTGCCACCCCTCCGCTAAAATCGCTTCACGAGGGAAAAAGAACTAAGTCTTTCAACCTAACAGAAGGAATAAGAACGTATTTTTAAGAGAAAGTCAACACTTTTTTTCATTAAATCTTAAAGTTTTGTTGATAGTCTAGAAATATCTAGTAAAAAGAGGAAGATACCATGCAAAAAAATATCTTAACAGAATATAGCAATCCCCGCACAAAAGACATAGATTTGATGATAACCGAAGAAATAATCGACTGCATAAACAAAGAAGACAGAAAAGTTGCGCGTGCCGTAGCCAAAGCAAAACCTGAAATTGCTCAAGCAGCTGATTGCATCACTCAAAGCATTTTAAGAAGCGGAAGAGTCGCCTATTTCGGAGCGGGAACAAGTGGCCGCCTAGGCGTGCTTGACGCATCGGAATTATTACCAACCTATTCACTTCCTCCACATATTATACAAGGCTACATTGCCGGAGGAGATAGTGCTTTAAGACACGCAGCTGAACATGCCGAAGATAATAAAGAATTTGCTTTAAACGATTTAAATGCATTTAATCCGACAACAAAAGATGTCGTGATAGGAATATCGGCCTCTGGCAACCCAACCTACGTTTTAACAATTTTGCAAGAAGCGCAAAAACGAGGAGCAAAAACCATTGGTATCACATGTAATCCAGAAGCTAAATTAAAAGAATTCAGCGACATTTGCATTACGGTCGTTGTCGGGCCTGAAGTCATCACAGGCTCAAGTCGAATGAAAGCCGGCACAGCACAAAAAATGATTCTAAACATGCTATCAACCACAGTCATGATAAAAACAGGCAAGACTTATGGGAACTTTATGATAGATGTCACCCCAACTTGCAACAAATTAATTGACCGCAGTAATCGTATTATTTCAAGCATATGTAAAATTTCTATTGCCAAAGCCAACGAATATCGTATAAAAGCAAACAATAAAGTAAAAATAGCTTGCGTTATGTATAAGAAACAATGCACTAAAGAAGAAGCAGAATATCTCTTAAAACAGCATAACGGAATTTTACGAAAGGTTATATAAAATGAAAAAATTCCATAAACCAAACACTTCCTCATCGGATAACAAAAACCAACCATTGATTATATACGGACGTCATGCTGTTTTAAGTGCGCTAAAAAACCCTAAAAGAAAAATACAAAAACTATTAATTACGGCAGAAAACAAGGCAGAGATAGAAAAAATAGCCCCCCACGTCCCCTTCTCAATCATTGATAAAAAAGATTTTAACAAAATACTTCCGGAAGATGCCGTTCATCAGGGATTCGCCCTATATTGTACTCGTTTAGAGAGCTACGACATTGCCGACTTAGTGGAAATGGCTAAAGATAAAAAACGCTGTTGTATTTTAATTTTGGATCAAGTAACTGATCCCCAAAACATTGGTGCGATTATCCGCTCATGTGCAGCATTTGATGCATTAGGTTTAATTGTCCAAGATAAAAATTCCCCACTTGAATCTGGCGCTATGGATAAAGCAGCCGCTGGTACAATAGAATTCGTTCCGATAGCACGTGTTACTAATCTAAGCCGTACTATTGAAACCTTAAAAGAAAACGGCTTTTGGGTAATGGGAATGGATGGATACGCCGAAACGACCATTGATAAAATCAACAAAGATGGAAAAATTGCGATAGTTATGGGGTCAGAAGGAAAAGGCATGCGCCGCTTGGTTCAAGAAAATTGCGATTCTTCCGTTAAATTACCAATTTCCCCAAGCGTCGAAAGCTTAAATGTATCAACCGCTGCAGCCATCACACTCTACGAATTAAGCAAACAATAAAAACATAACAAGCTAGTCAATAATTTTCTTGTAAAAAAAACACCATATACTATGGCGTTTTTTTTATATCATTATTCTCCTAAAAATTATATCGAACACCAACACCGCCTTCGACATTGCTTTCTCTCTCCGCATTATGAGAAACTTGCGCAGCTATTGCAATATCGCCATCTTTATAAATAGCCTCAGCCGTTGTTTTTAAACGATTTTTATCTTCTTCATAAGCCGTTATACCAAAATCAACTGGAGACCCATCCATTCCCACTCTTAAATCTTTATATGGATCCAAAAACTCATGATAATATTTTGTTCCGATTGCAAGCATCAATGAACGCTCTTTAGCCAATTGAATACGCTTACGCAACTTTAGGCCAATACCTGCTTCCAAAGAAACGGAACTATTAGATTGTAAATTAAACCCATCATCTTCTTCAGCTTCACTCATAGCACTTCCTTGCAAATTAAGTTCTGCTTCCATAACAAGTTCTGCCACTTTCATATCAACATTATATTCGGCATGATTATACAAACCATAATAAAAATCTAAAGTATCAGCCTCATACGTACCAGAAATTGCATGACGTTTATATGTACCATACCCTGCACCAATACTTGGCATCGTCAAAAATTGAAAACTGCTATTTTGATACAATATTGGCAAAAAGGCCATCAAAATTTTATTATCTCTTGAAGAAGAAACCTTGTCATATTCCGCATCAGCATAAGCTGCTCTGAGTGTTCCTCCAATTCTCCAATTATGATTTAATTTTTCACCAAAACCAATATACGGACTATACACATTATCAACATAATCGCTCAATCCTCCCTGAGCATCTTTACCTGTTCTATAAAAATCCATACCCAAATAAGAGCCTTCTAAACCATCTTCAAGAATACGATTTTGTTCTTGTTCATTTAAACCACGCAAAACAGCCATATTTTCTCTCGGCAAATTAGCATAAAACTTTTTACCGCCTTCAATTTCTACAGCTTCGTCAAATTCTCCTTTATTACCAGCACCTTTAATGGCATCGAATAACTTTTCATTATTTTGCAAACCATAATTCGTTTCAAAGAAATTAGCTAATTCTTTATCATCCATAATTTCTTCAAATTCTTTACGATTAAGTTGTACATCTGTTACATCATCTTTAGTAGAAATAGTTGCATCAAACATATAAGAACCGGAAGATACATTAAGTCCTTCATTTTTACCAACAAATGAATCTTTATTAACATACGTATCCTCAAAACCACCCATGACTATATCGCTACCTGCAATGACATCTCCCTTAAAACTATCAGCTTTATACGTTCCGCCGTCTGCAATAACATAAGAGCCAGACTCATCAGCTTTCATTTCATTAAAATCGACATTTGTATCTGCCATATCAACAACACCGGAATTAATAAAGGAACCGTTTTCACCTACATAAATCATACTATTTGAAAGCGAAGTCGTCTCTTTTCCTATATCGGTACAATCACCACCAACACTTCCACCACTTGAGCAAGCTCCACCAACTGCACTATTATACATAATAGTACCATTATTTAAAAAACCACCATTATCAATTTTAACCCCATAACCTTGCCCTGAAATTGTAATCGTTCCTGTACTGGTATTAATACCTGAACCGTTCATAACATAAACACCATTACCTGTGCCAACCGTAATATCACCACTGTTTGTAAACAAACCATTATCTGTCACAATCGCACCATTACCAGAACCAATTGCAATACTTCCGGAATTTGAACCACTTCCGTAAATACCCGTACCATTCGTAATAGAGATAGTACCACTATTAGTTAGCCCCATGCCACCTATTCCGACGCCACCTTCAATTTCGCCACTATTCGTTCCATTCCAAACCCCATAAGCCTCTGCATTGCCAAGTGTAATTTTCCCAGAATTTTCACCACTTAAAATACCATAAGCATTACTGCCATTCACGCTAATTCTTCCTGAATTATTAACATTAAACAAACCAATACTATTACTAGATACAGATATGTCACCAGTATGAGTAACATCTTCTACATCGCTCCCATTATAGATTCCATAGGCATATTCTGCTTCACCGTCACAGTCTGGACAAGAAACGTTAATACGCCCTGTACTGGTAAAATTAGCACCATTATCAACAAAAACACCCATATTTCCTGCACCGGAGACAGTAATTGTCCCAGCATTTGTTCCACTGGTTTGCATACCTATTGCCTCATCAGAGACATACATACCAATACCAGATTTAACTGTAATAGAACCATAATTATTTGCTGATGAATACTGATTTGCATACATACCAATACCAGAGCTTCCGTCTCCACCATCAACGATAATAGAACCAGCATTATTATTCTGAATAACGCTATCATTACCTGAAGCTTTCATAGCCGTACCATTACCATTTTGCACATAAATTGCACCAGAATTAGAAGCAGAAGCACCACCAGATACAACAATAGGGGATGCTCCGGCTGTAGAATAAACTGTACCGTAATTATTTAATTGAGAACCAGCATCTTGACCAATCATCAAATAAGAATCTTCCCCTTTAACATATACAGTAGAGTCTTTTGACAATGACAAAATTCCACCGTCTGTAGCCTTCCCCACCGTAAAATTCTCCACCTCAAAACCATCAGGGTAAGTTAATTCATAGCTAGCTCCATTATTAACCCAAAAATATGTAATATCATCATACTGAGAATCATGATAGATATTCCCCACTGCAGCTAATTTAGCAGAACTACCATCTAATATAAATCCAGTAGCACCATTAGCTTGTAAATATATAGTTCCATAATTATATGCAGCACCATTTTTAATATACATACCGGCAGAATGATCACCTTTTACATAAATTGAATTAACACTGTCTGCTGGAGCATCATATCTTCCATTAAAAATACTCCCTCCCTCATTTGTAACAGCCATACCGTAACCATATAAACCATTAACGTAAATACTGCCAAAATTAGTAGCTGAAGCCCCACTTGTGGAATCATTTCTCATACCTATAGAATTAGTTGCATCAATCACAATATCCCCATAGTTATTTGCATAAGCCTCCGCCGTAGCTGTGGAATCTAGCCACATTCCCACGTTAAATTGAGAAAAATCTCTATCAAACATCTCCAGTGTTATATTTTCCTTATTAACAGCAGCCCCTTGTTTAGAAACTTGAACACCTGCTGTTCCATAAGTTCCCCCATAGTCAATATTTTTATCAAATTGACCACCAATAGTTATATTACCATTATTTGTAAATAACTGTTTAGTTGAAGAATCATCCCCTGAAACTACAACGGCCGCACTAGCAACACTAGCATTCACATTCTGCCCCACTGCAGCCCTATCACCACTAGGTTTCACAAATGAATCGCTATTACCTACTTTATAATCAATAGTTCCATTATTATAAGCTGAAGAAAAATTACCGCCAAAGACCTTAGAATTTGTAGCTTTGTTAGAAATATAAATAATTCCATCATTAATCAGTTCAACCGAACCAGCAAATGCGTTATAAATTGCTGTAGACTCTTCCGAATAAACATTAATAATCCCTTTATTTTGCAATAAGATTTCATCAGTTTTATCCTCACCAGCAGCATACAAACCATAATTACTATTATAGCGAGATTGACCATTCTCAACACCTAAATTTATAACTCCATAATTCACAACATCGCCACCAGCAAAAGAAGCCATTGCATATCCATTACTGGTCTGCATATCAATCAAACCATAATTAAACAGTTTAGGTTCTTTCCAATCATATACTCTTGTTTGTGAACCTTCACCTTTCGCTGCAAGCATTCCATAAGAAATTCCCCCAGAATTTGCTTCATTTACAATACGAATTGTACCACCCGTATCATCACTATCTCCGGTATAAACAGAATCAGCACGACCATTAATCAACTCAGCCCCATGGACAGAAAGCATACCTGCAGCAACATCCGTTCCTGTAGTCATAGTTGTTGAAGTCAAATCAATATTAATATTTCCCTGATTAAGAGCTTGGGTTGCGGCATCCCCACGAATACCGATTAAGCCACCCTTTCCTAATTTTAACGCGTCATTTGCAAGTTGATAACTTCCCTGATAAGATAACCGAATATTGCCATAATTACTTAACTTCATTTGTTCAGCCAAAGCAGGGTTATTATTCCCCTCCAAAAACTTATCATCAATATAACTACCCATACCAATAAGGCTGACTGCGACATCCGTTGCACTATTATAACCAGCACCAAGCTCAATATTTCCATAATTATCAGCCGAAACAATACTATCGCTTAGGTTCGTACCTGTATATAAATCAAACAGAACCATTCCCAACAAAGTTCCGGAATTATTTTTCGCAATTTGCTCTTCGCCTTCTGTCCCCCCTTCAGTACTACCATTTTCTGAACCAGACTGTGTACCATCTTCAGGAAGTTCCTCAACATTATTTACAACTGTTGTACCAGTAATATCCCCATAATTAACAATTTTCGCACCGGTATCACCATACATACCGATAACAGCGTGATTATCATTACTTCCCTTAAAAGAGATATCTATTTTCCCATTAACACCATCACTTTCGCCTTCTGGGGAATTAATAATTTGTCCACCATTACTAGCAACCATACCAATAGCCCCATTTGTAGCGTCTATTTTAATATAACCATTATTAAGAGCCTTAGCCCCCTCTCCATAAACCGAAGCACCAACCGTTGCATCACCAAGAGAAAGAGATCCCCCATATAAATTATTGAAATACGCACCGTCAGAAACTAAAACATAAGAAAGCAAGTAATTAGAATTTTCCAATACATTAGGTAGCAATTGAATTTTATCTAAATAAGAAGACGCATTGGAATTTTGAATAACGCGATTAATACTATTCTCTAATCCCCCGCTATTAACAGATTGCTTATAATTAACAATTTTAGTCGCCAAACCTTCATTAGGTACAACGGTAGCAATCGTATCATCGGATGCGACATAATCACTACCACCGCCTCCGCTAAACGCTAATATACCACCACCTAAGGCAGCCCCTCCTAAAATCCAAGGCCACCAACTTCCTTCATCTTCGCTATAATATAGAGATTCCTCATCACCCACAACTTTATCAACGTGAGCAACACTTTTATGTTGTAAAAATTCTCGGTACTGCTGACTTATTTCATAAGTACACCCATGACGCGGATTAGCCCCACTCATACGAAAAGAATTATATGCCACATAATCTTTACGTTTAATTGCAATACAAAGACCTGTATCTCCATTAGGATTAACCGCATCAATATTCAAACCGCGATTTACCGCCTCTCTTAAAATACCTACTTTTCCTTTGCTTGCCAAGTAATACATTTTGTTAAAATCACGCGGAGACAAACGCCCTCCAACAGCATACGCGCTATCAGACACAAAAAGAGCAGTCAAAACTACTGCAAGCGAATAAATAGAGGCGCCAAATTTCATTTCATAGACCATAAAAACAATTGCTTTTATGCAAGTCTACTATAAACTTTCTTAACAAAGAGTATATTTCACAAAAATTACAACTAATTATTAACAATATCTCTAGTTAACACAAGCTAAAAAAATTTGGTTTCCGCTCCAAATTACAGAAACCAAAATAAACCTTAAATAAAAACACTTCAGTATGTATAATTTGTATTTTCTTTATACCCATTTTGAGACTGATACGAATTGGCCGGAACACCATCTTTACCTTCAACTTCCAAATTAGGATTAACATAAGCCGTTGCACCTTTTTCATAAAAATAAAAGTCACGTCTCAATCTCGTCTGATCACGGATAGAAAGAGAGTTCCATTCCTGCTCGGTCAAACCATAAGGATACTCGAGTTTTGCAGAAGAACAAGCCGCCAACAAAAACACCAATAACAGAGCTGTTTTTTTCATAATCAATCTCCCAAAGTCACAATATAACAGCTTTATAGGTTATAATAAATTGTTTTTCAAGCAAATATTTCACCTACAAATTACGGAAAACTAATTAAATTTTCAGCAACTGAGTAACAAAAGCCTCCACATAATCCTTGCGGCGATTTTGATAATCAAGATAATAAGCATGTTCCCAAACATCAACATTAAGCAGAGGTTTATAGCCTAATACCAATGGAGTATCACCATTTCTGGTAGCTAAAACAGAAAGTTTTCCTCCAATACCCTCTACTAACCATACCCAGCCACTACCAAAAAGTTTAACAGCCTCATCAATAATTTTCTGACGCAGTGCATCTCTTGTTTCAAAATGTTCTTTAATTTTAACCTCCAACTCTGCATCAATACGTTCGCCAAAACCAACTGAATTCCAATAAACATTATGATTAAAAACCTGTCCGGCATTATTATACAAAGTTTGAAACTCTGGTTTATCAAAAGTCCGTTCAATAATTTCCTCCAAAGCCATATCCTGAAACTCTGTTCCAGCAATTAACTCATTAACTTTATCGACATAAGCCTGATGATGTTTGGCATAGTGATAACTAATAGTTTCAGCCGAAACAACCGGAGCCAACGCATTATCTTTAAAAGGCAATTTCATCAACTCAAACATATTTTCCTCCAAAATAAAAACTAACACTTTTATAATAACCCCTAAATATTTATTTTAAATAGGTGTTTTCAAGTTTGTTAATAATTATTAACAGGGTATAAACAAAGATTCACAAATAAAATTTATGTATTATGATGAAATTAAACAATAAACAAAACGGAGAGGAAAAATGAGAGTTTTACTAATAGAAGACGACTATGCTGTTTCTCAAAGTGTTGAAACAATCCTCAAAAAAGAAGGCATGGTCGTAGACACAACAGATGACGGTGAAGACGGATTAGATTGCGGTAAATTATACGATTACGACATCATCATTTTGGATTTAAATTTACCGGGAATGAACGGCTATGAAGTATTAAAGAGTTTGCGCAATGCAAAAGTAACCACTCCGGTATTAATTTTATCGGGTTTGTATGAACCGGACAAAAAAGTAAAAGGTTTAGGCTATGGTGCAGATGATTATTTAACCAAACCGTTTGACAAGAATGAATTATTAGCTCGTATCCAAGCCATTGTTCGTCGTTCTAAGGGCCACTCCAATTCCATCATTCAAACCGGTCTTGTTGAAGTAAACTTAGATACACAAACAGTAAGTGTTGCCGGCAAAGATTTACACTTAACCGGAAAAGAATACGGCATTATGGAATTACTCTCATTACGTAAAGGTTCTACATTAAACAAAGAACAATTCTTAAACCACTTATATGGCGGCATAGATGAACCTGAATTAAAGATTATTGATGTATTTATCTGCAAGTTGCGTAAAAAGCTGGAAAAAGCATCCGGCGGCAAAAACTATATTGAAACTGTTTGGGGCAGAGGTTATATATTAAAAGACCCTGACGAACATAAATAGTTTCAATAAAAAGGATTAAGAGGCGGTTGCTCCCACATTAAACCGCCTCTTAATTTTTTATACTAATCACAAATAAAAAAAGCAAGTTTAAAAATATCATCCCTTAACTCATTCAAACCCTAAAACCAAGGTACAATGTTCATAATCCTGACAAGTCTGACAAAACTTCTGTATTTCAACAACAGTAACATTACTTAAACAAGCTCTACCTTTCGTACAATAATGAGTACCGCTAAAAGAACCTACTTGACCGGTTCCTTCCCCTTCCCCATATCGGTGAATCCAAACGCTTCTAAAAACATCTCGATAAGGAAGAACCACATAAGTAAACAACAATCGACAATATTCTTCAATATTTCCCTTCCACCGTCCAACATTTCTAAGAGAGTAATTAACTGTAACACCTTTATCAGTAGCTGTAACGGACGTTTCATGAAAAGTACTATCAATTATAGAACTTCCTTTATACTCCCAATTCTTGGGTAAAATTCCACTTTCAACCACAAAAGAAGTAACTCCAGCATATCCACCATTTCTTCTTGCTTCTTTCACAAGTGCATCTCGAAATTGCATCAAATCACGAATAAAACCGGCATATTCAGTTGCAGCCTTCGTCAACTGATAAGTTTTCATAGCCTTGCCAAAACCAACAATACCTCCAACAGACAAAACCCCAACAATAGCTAACACACCAAGCATTTCAATCATTGAACGTCCAAGATTATTGATATCAGGCCTATACATGTAAAACTCCCCCTAATCAAAAAACAATCCAAAACAAAAAAACCACCTGATTAAGGCGGTCGGAGAGTTCATCAATCATATCTAGTTAAATGATTCTTTTAACCTTTAAAGTCAAAAGACTTCTGAACATACGCTAAAAGCCCCCCGACCTTTGACAGTCGGGGATATATCTATTGAATCCGTAAATTACAGATACAATATAACGATGTTATACCCTAACACCGAACTAGATAAAAAGCCGATGAAAGCCCGCACCACCTCTGGCGCTCACAGATAAAATCTGCTATTTTAGACACTAACAAAATCAAATTAAAAAAGAGTAAATTCTAAAAATTAACTTTTACACCCAAGCTAAGTTCCTCATCATCATGATAGTTGGAATTAAACATTTTATATCCGACATAAAGCATCACATTTCGAGTTAAACCATAAGCCCCTTCAGCCTGATACGTCTGCCCACGTGCTGTATCGCTGGTTGTAAAATTCTGCATAGCATTCAGATTAAGACGTATTTTACCTGAATTATAATAAACACCGCCTTTAAAACCAATTCCCAAATAACCATTATCATGCAAACCACCACCATACGCCACATTAGAAACACTCATCGCATACAACAGTGTATTTTTAGTCAAAGCATAACTTTGCCCCACACCTGTTTCTAAAACAATCGCCCCGCTATCTTCACCAGCTCTTGCATCAAACAATTCCCGATAGCCAAACTTAATATCATAAGACAACGGTGCAAACATAGCATCCGCTCCGGCAAGAGATTTAATACTCAAAAGATTAAGCTCTTGCAACACCCACTTATCGCGAGAATCATAATGGCGAACTTTCCCTTCCAATAAATTAATTTCTGCCCCAAACAGAAGTCCATAACTATCATCCAACAAAGAATTATAAACTGGTTTAAAATCAATTTCCTGAAAAGTCTCACCATTTCTATCACCAAAAATCGTCCCAACTTGTTTGGCTTTATGCGCTTCAACCGGATTTTCCCCCTCTTTGAGCTCATCAAAATATTGTCGCTGATTGGCAATTTTACTCCGCGCCATAAGAAGTTTCAAACTTTTCTTGCGATAGTCAGATAATTCCAAATCACCGTCCACATATTTATACTGCACATACTGATACGCTGTTTCCAAAACATCAGCTTGTTCTTCCTCATTAAGAGAAGATAAATCAATTTTATTATCGTGAATAATATCAATAAAAGTATTATACTGCCGAGCATTCATTTGTTGAGCCCGATATTTTAATTTGGATTGACGTGACGGACGATAATTAACATTTTTCACAAAATCAGGAATTTCATTAACTGCTTTAAGCGTCGCCAACGGAACAGTATATCCACCAAATTGTTGACTAATTTGCAAATCAGGACGTACAGCATCTAACATAAGCAACAAAACAAACGAACAATTACGCGACAAGAAATAGTAGCGAATTTTCGCACGTTGCATTTCCCACATATGCGCGGTAAAGAGCTCCAACTCCGCATCAGACAAGTTTAGTTCATATTCCCAAATATCACGATTCTCAATATTGTTGTAGAGATTTATCACGTCATAATATGGTTTAATACCAAAAGTCCCATAATATCCTCCCCACAAACCTTTAAGCGCATAGAGAACGCCGGTTTCATCACCGGTATCCGCACCAAAATTTGCTCCATGCGCCAAAAGTTGCGTACCTTTACGTTTTGTATCAATACGAAACAACGTATGCCCAAACAAAGAAGAAGGATTACTCATATAAGCATTGGTAAATAACATTGTAACAGCTTTGGGCTGAACATCAGCCAAAAATTTCTGATAATCTTTACAATTGTCCAAAGAACCGTTGACCAAACCTTTTTTTTGCAAATATAAAAAGCGCGCTGGGAATGCACATTTTTCTTGATTATCCTTTTGATTAAAAATCCGCACAGATGATAAAAATTCTCCTTGTGGATTTGTTCTTCCCTCATTACTCAAAAAGAACTCTTCATTTTCCACAAAAGAAAGATAAACCTTACCTCTTTTCTGATAATGGAGTAAGCTTAACCATCCATCGTCAAGAGCCTCTGTTTTGCTTGTCATGTTAAGATTATCCACACAAACTCCATTTGACATACCACCAAACAGACCTAAACAAAACAATAAGAAAAAAAGATAACCACGCATCAACAAAACCAACCACACACTGCAATTATAGATATAAAAAAGGCGCGAAAGACTTTCTCCTCCGCGCCCCTAAAACTAGAACTAAGCCTGAGCCAATTCCATAATTTTCAAAGTCAAATCAACAGCTTCAACATTTTCATCTGTAAAGAGATAAGCAAAATTCTGTTGAGCTTTCGCACCCAATTCAGCACTATCAACATCAAGCAAACCTGCAATAGTATCAATAGTTTCACCTTGACCTGCAGAAGCATCCATAGCAAATTGTTCCATATTATTTTCAATAACAGCCAAAACCAATTTACCCGTACCACCGGTAACACGACCATTTGGATCACAACCGGAAGTACCCAAAGTTACACCGATAGTATTCAAGAAAATACCATTAGTTGTCATAGCCAAAACTTGAGGAATAATACCGGATTGCCCTCTCCAAGCCATAGAACCCAAACCACAACCACCAGTAGAGTCAATAGCCTTTGCCGGAGAAACTGCAAACAAAGCTGCTGCAAAAACAGCACTTAATAACAAGTTCTTTTTCATCAAACATTCTCCTAAATAAATAATACAAAAGAAGTGTAGCACGACAAAAGCGGTTGTATAGCACAAAGTTTAACTAATCAACACCTAAAAAGCCATCTTACAAAAGGTTTTAAATTCAAGAACTTTCAAATTTTTGCAATAAAAACAAGAAATTGAACAAATAGTTTTTCACAATTTCGCACACCTTCCCCAAAATTACGCTTGATTTTTTATTTATTTTGTGTTATATAGAGAAGTATGAAGATAAAGAAATAGGCTGGCACTGGAAAAGTGGCAGTCAAATTTTTTCAAACTTTTCAATTAACAAACTCATCCGCTCACAAAAGCGGAGAGAATATTTTTAGGAGAATCAAAATGGATAAATTTCCACTGACCAAAAAAGGATTTTTACGGTTAGAGCAAGAACTCAAAACCTTAAAAGGTGTTGAGCGGCCAAACGTAATTGCCGCCATCGCCGAGGCACGTTCGCATGGCGATTTATCAGAAAATGCGGAATATTCTGCTGCAAAAGAAAAACAAGGATTTATTGAAGGCAGAATTCAAGAATTAGAAGCAGTAATTAGTCGTGCCCAAGTTATTGATCCCACAGAAATGGATGGAAACATTATTCGCTTCGGGGCCACTGTTTCTGTTGTAGATGTTGACACCGATGCTGAGAACAGCTATCAAATTGTCGGCGATTACGAGGCCGATATAAACGAAAACAAAATATCTTTATCATCTCCGTTAGCTAAAGCTTTAATTGGTAAAGAAGTTGGTGA
The DNA here is from genome assembly GCA_944391405.1 of uncultured Alphaproteobacteria bacterium. GTDB lineage: Bacteria > Pseudomonadota > Alphaproteobacteria > RF32 > CAG-239 > CAG-267. The sequence continues at coordinate 13,528 of CALXTN010000029.1, forward strand.
TGAAGTTGTCTATATGGCCCCTGGAGGCAAAAAAACTTTTGAGGTATTAGAAGTTTCGTATATCTAAAAAAAAACCGAAAATGAACTTATATAAAACCGGAAAATATTTTCCGGTTTTTTTAATATAAGGAGAAAAAAAATGAAAATTACCCCTAATACCAGCCAATACCATTATAATTATCAAAACAAATGCGATTGCGCAGATGATGACAATTGTGGATGCACCTATCCAAATAATATAGCCCACAATTTTAGTCCATCTGAAACCCCTCAAACAGAAAAATCCATAAGAGCCAAAATCGGCACCAAAGCACCAGACTTTACAGCTCCTGCCATACTTGCCAACAACACCTTACAAGAAGATTTTAATCTTTATAACGAAACCAGAGAAAAATCTGCTGTTTTATTCTTCTATCCGGAAGATTTCAGTTTTACTTGTCCATCAGAACTCTTAATGCTCAACAAAGAAATAAACGCTTTTCATAAAAGAGAAACAGTAGTCATTGGTATTTCAACAGATTCCATAGGCTCTCATTACACATGGAAAGAGCTTCCCCCTGAAAAAGACGGAATTTCGGACATAATGTTTCCTCTCGTTTCAGATTTAGAAAAAAACATCAGCCAAAGCTATGGTGTTCTGAACAAAAAACAAACAGCTATGCGAGCAACCGTTATTATAGATAAAAACAGAATCATTCGCCACATCAGTCTCAACGATAATAAGATATGGCGCTCACCGGAAGAAACTCTAAGAATTCTAGATATTCTGAATATTTCAACAGATGATATGACGGCTTGTCCACTAGGCTGGAAGCAAAATTTTTTCTTTGAGCGTCCGGAACAAGAAACTCTAGCAGAAATGTTTGCCCACCGCAGCGAATGTTGAAAATTAGTAGCTTATTGACCAAAAATTAACTCTCCAATAAGTATAAAAGACAAAAAAATGTATTGGAGTAACAACAATGAGACAATTTTACCCGATAATTCTTTTAAGCATATCCAATATTTTTATGACATTTGCTTGGTACGGACATTTAAAATTTAAATCCACAGCATTATGGAGTGTTATTTTGGTCAGTTGGGGAATAGCCTTTTTTGAATATTGCTTTCAAGTTCCCGCCAATCGCATCGGACATGACTATTTTAGCGCAGCCCAATTAAAAATTATGCAAGAAGCAATAACCATCATAATTTTCTGCTTTTTTTCCGTTTTATACCTCAAAGAAGAGCTAAAATGGAATTATCTGGTAGGTTTCGCACTAATTTTATTAGCCATATTTTTCGTTTTCAAAAAATGGGATTAGAATCATATAAAATACATCCTCACAAAGTCTCACTCTGAAATATCTTCAACCATTGAATATAAATCCTTAAAACGATAAATTGAAGGAGTTTGCCCGCTTCCTTTTTCTTCTATTTCAACAATTCCTTTTTCTTCCATTTGTTTTAACAAAACACGAGCAGTATTCGCGTTAATACCAGTTTCCTCTATAAACTTCACTGTTGTAAATTTTATTCGTTTAAATAAAAAATTCAAAATATTAATAGAAAATTGCGTTTTAAGTTCATTAATATTATTTTCAGCACGCATTCTTATAGCTTTCAATTGTCTAAGCATTTTAATTAAAATTTCCGTTTGTTGCTGAACAGCATTAATAAAAAACAATATCCAAGTATTCCAATCATTTGCTTTAGAAATAGCCTCTAAGGAAGAAATATATAGGCTTCTATTTCTAGATAAATAATAACTAATATAAAAATACGGTGTTGATAATAGATTATATTTCTTCAATAAAATTGGAATTAAAATTCTCCCCACTCGTCCATTTCCATCCTCAAAAGGATGAATAAGCTCAAAATATGCATGAATAATTGCCACTTTTACCAGAGGATTAATTTGATTTTCGGCATTAATAAAATCCATTAAATTATCCATATATTCTTCCGTATGCAAATACGACACAGGCGTATATGTAATTTCTCTATCATATTTATTACCAATATAATTTTGTCTTTCTTTAAATTTTCCTTTTAATTTATCAGCGCCTCTGGAATTATTTAAAACTATATATTGAATACTTTTTATAAGAGCGTTAGATACTTCAAAATCATTTCTCTCAGCTTCTTTAACGCAATATCCTAAAGCATCTTTATAATTTTCAATTTCATTAGCATCTTTTTCTATCCTTTCAGAAACATCTCTACCAACTTTATAATCCAAAATATCCGTAATAGTTGCAACAGTACCTTCAAGTCTAGAAGACATAACAGATTCTTGATAAAAAAGAATAGTTGTCAATATTTCTGGAGAATACACAAACTCCACCATTCCATCATATTTATACAAATACTTCTCAGCCATATTTGTATCATATTTAGTAGAAATATCATTCAATATATCCGGAAATTTTTTTAATATAAAATCACCCATCAGACTATTCCTTGTAATCAAATACGCACAAATAAATTTGTTCGTAATTTAATACAAGGTAATCAATTAGTCAACAATAAAACACAAGCTATTAATGTAAACACTACTATATTACACACTATAAAGTTCCCCAAAGCACCATCTCAAAGTACAATTTATCATATTCAAACCAGCACCACACAAAACTTCAACCCTATCAGCTACCACTAAAGATAATCAATCACTCGCAATAGCGCCTTTCCTCTTCAACTTAATGACGATCTTCAAAAATCGGCAATGTATGTAACTGCCGAAAATTTTGCGTTTTTTGATTTTAAATGAGCTTACCATAGTCAATTTATCAAAGTCAACAGCCAGCAAAGCCCACAATTCCGCAGGATGCAAAAAAAGACGCTATTTTCAAGCGTCCTTTCAAATAAACTGGCGGACAGAGTGGGATTCGAACCCACGGTACCCTTTGGGGGTACACACGATTTCCAATCGTGCACCTTCGGCCTC
>CALXTN010000030.1 GCA_944391405.1 uncultured Alphaproteobacteria bacterium
TTGGGGTGTCGCCAAGTGGTAAGGCATCGGCTTTTGGTGCCGACATTCGTTGGTTCGAATCCAGCCACCCCAGCCAAAGTTGACAAGAGCCTATTTTAGCTAGTGCTAAAATAGGCTTTCTTATTGAAATTTCTACATTTTTACCGTCTAATAAAATTTCCGAACAAAGTAATTTTAAAATCTGTTGTTTTTTGTCGTTGTTCAGAAAATTCCATATCTGATCTGACATCAACAGCAACTTAGCCAAGTATTTGAGCGTTATTAACCCTTGCTTGGTCAAATGACTATAGTCCGTTAATCTCTCTTCCAATTTTTTCTTATCCTGTCTGTATTCGGTTAGTTTTTTGGTATATGTATCTTGTGTAATACTAGCTCCTGTATACAGGTCAATCAACCGACTCTCCTTCTCTGTAAAACCTTCAATTTGCCTTTCCAATGCTTTCTTAGCTTCTATTTCCATTTTATGATCTTTATATATTTCATCATTTAAGCAATCTACCATTTTTTCAACAACGCTTTTAGGTATATTTTTAAGCGTTTTTAATGCCTCCTTAACTTTTTCAACGCCTTTATCCTCTCTTGTACGATAACCGCCGCATTGCGGGCAAAAAAGGTACTTATAAACGATTTTTTCTCCGTCCTTCTTTTTCGCCGGATGTACATTGATATCGGTTGAAACAACACCACCACAGTTTTTACAGCGAATCAGTCCTTTAAATACATATTCATGCTTCTGCACCTTATGATTTGCCTTACCTTCTAAAATTTCCTGACACCTTTCAAACGTATAACTGTCCGTCAGCCGCGGATAACAATGCGGATAATATTGCCCACCGCTGTACATTTCCCCGATATAAAAACGGTTACTTAATATTCCGCGGATAGTCTGCTTATGAAGTTTCTTACTGGTATTCATCTTAAGCCCCAAATCAGCGGCTTTTCGTGTTATCTGCTCAAGATTATAGGTGCCAATCGAAAATTCCTTAAACAACCGCGTAATGATGAAATGGTTATCCTCATTCAACACAATATCGCTGTTACCATTGGCGTCTCTAACATTCTTATAGCCGACTGGTGCATGGTGTGCCCATTTGCCTTTTTTTCGCATTTCCTCAAGACTTCGGCAAACGTTATCCGAAATATTATTAGTGTAGCTTTCTGCCATCATCACAAAACATTGATATGACATAATTTGAGAACTATTCGATTTTGCATTGAGCATCTGTCCTTCCGTTACAAAATGCAGTTCAATTTTTCTGCTCTTGCGTAGCTCTTCTAAAACAGGTACCTCTCTGAAACTACGCTGTAATCGGTCAACCTTGTCGCAAACAAGGGCTATACAGCTTTTCTGCCTTTTAACAAAATTAATCATCTCATAAAACTGCTCTCGGGTACCTCTAGTACTGCTCTCAACAATTTCAAATACCGCTAAAATTTCAAGCCCTTTAGTCCGACAATATCTCATCGAACGGTCTTTTTGTGCATCCAACGAATATCCTTCTTCTTGCTCTCTACTTGAAACACGTGTCCAAATAACGGCTTTCTTGGCCGCTTCATTGTCTATCATTTTTGCTAATTTTCTTCCCATATTCTTACCTCTAATCATTAAAAATACGATCTATTTTAAGTTTAATTATCTTTAAGGGTCAAGGAAGGCTGGAGCTATTATCCAGCCTTCTCTGACTTAACATCATCTATGCCACAGACTTCATCTTTGTTTCATCTTCAGCATGATGACAAAGTTCGCGTGTCAATTTATCTTGCACCGCACTGAAAATATCTTCTTTGATGAGTCTCTCATAATTATGGCTATAAAGCTTACCTCCACTATGCATCAGCCCACAATAGAATGGGTTTCGCAATAAATGAAGCAGTGTTCTTCGGTTAATTAATGCACCTGATGTTGTGTACAGCGGCATGGACTTTGCAAGTTCAAGCAACCTTTTGATATCAACTTCCGTTTGCGAATAGATATTAAATAAGAGCCTAACCTTATCAGCCTGTTCATCAAACATAATCCAAGGCATCCAACAAGGGCGGCAATTCTTATATCCTATTGGTGCCTTACCTGGGTATAAGCCTTTTTCTCTCATGTCCTGCAAAGCTTTTTTATCCTTTTCAGACTTTTCTGCAGAAAAATGCTCTGCGTTGGCTATCAACTGCCTGTATTTGAATATTGCATCAGCACTAGAAAACTTCGTGATAACCATAGCCTCTTTAACAAAATGTATTTCAACTTTGTCTGCCTTTACCAATTTATCTAACAGAGATATATGGTTAAAATTTCTGGCAAGCCTGTCAGCCGAAGCAACAACCAATGCAATTGGCTTGCTTGGGATTTTTTCTATTATCCCTAATATTTTATCAAATTTGGGGCGTCTTTGTGCAAAGGCACTTTCGATTGCCTTTTGACTTTCTATAATTTCTAAATCATTATTCCGGCAATACTCTTTACAGATAACTTCTTGCTCAATCAAAGATGCTCCAGTATTTTGCTTTACCGAAGATATACGGCACATAATGATTGCATATTTAGCTAAGGTCATCTTTCTTTCCTTTTCTTAAAATTATTGTATTATTTTCATCGATAGCGGCGGTAATTGCCTCTAAATCCTGCTGTAGCCAATTATTCCGTGGCTCTAGTTGATTAATCATTCGAAAAAGATCATAAATAGCAGGAGAGAAAACATTTCCTGAATGCATTCGCAGCTCTCGTTTTCCTACCTTTTTTAGAATTGTAACCAAGCCGACTAACTGAAGGGCTTTAAGAAATTTATATTTGTGATCTAGCAGGCGTTTAAACAAATCCCCTGCATCTTCATCACTTAATTGCAAGTATTTGACGGCAGATAAAATTTCGTTCCAATAAGTCAATGTAACAGCTCGGCAAATCTGGCTATTGAAAAGATTTTGAAACGTCAGCTCTGGAGCAGAAATCCCCGCTTTACCTATCGCTTGGCGAATATTTTCGGAATTACCCAACTGAATTTCGATGCGTAAATACTGGTTTGAGCCCAATGCTGCCAAATCAATCATTTGGGCATTTTCAGGATTGACTGCCCGACTTTTGCAATACTGGGCTTTTTGAATATCCCTGAGTTTGTCGTAAATAACTACATTCCGGTGCCGAGATAAAAAGTGTAGCGAATGCCCTTCATTTCGGTACGATACCTTAGTGCAATCAAGCCGGCGGCTAATGTCCGCTTTGTTCAGATATTGTAAAATCACACAAGGCGCAACTTTAACCAAGACATTTTTACCAAAGTCAATCCTCACAACTTGTGCCGACCGCAGCACTTGAGGTGAAACCTCAACCCCCATCTCGTGAATCCGTAATGCTAAAATGCTGATGACATCTTCAAAATCAGCATCGCAAACTTCTTCCAGATTGTTGGGTGGAAAATGCAGAAGTTTCGGTGCGGAAAACTCAATTTTGAGCTTAACACTGAAACCTCCATGCCGCAATACGCTGCTTAATGACAGCTTAGGATAGTAATGCTGTTGTTGCTCTTCACGTGTTGCAAAGTTATAGCAGGTCACTGCCTCCGCCCCTTGCATATCCCAAAGAATTTGTGGATTTGGGCTAAACCTTCCAAGCTCCGTAATTGTAATATCTGCATAATCTACCAGTAAAACACAGGTATCACAGACGTTTTTGTTTTTATTATCATTCATTAAAATTCTCCCTAAATTTAGAGATTAAAATTTTTAACTCTGGAGTATTCTGAACCGTTTCGGCCAGTATCTTGGCTATTAGAAGCAAAGAATCAGCAGCTTCCGAAACTTCTTTTTCAGAAAGATTCGGACAAGAAGAACGTATTTCTTCGTGATATGTTTCGCTGTTAATTGTCATTGTTCGACCTTACCATTCTCCTAAAGTTATGTTGATGGACGAACAATGCACCTTCACGGGCTTAGTAATGTTTGGTGGAGTGAAGAGAAAGGACGGCAAATAAAATATAATTTGTTTCTATACTACTTGCTCAAATCTGTCATCACCTCAAACTTCCTTCGCTTTTGCCCACTATGCAATTTGCTTTTACAGTGGGCAAGACCTTAGTCTAAGCGTTTCAGTTAATTGCGGTAAAAATGCCAAAAAAAAATTCCCGGAACACCATTACTGCAATATTGTTCGGTGTTCTTCAGGAACTTTACGAGTAGTAAGAACTTACAAAAAAGGTACTCGGTTTCTGGATGCCGATAAAAGAAACTACGACATCATCGATACAGGTTGGATATAATAAAAATTATGCATTGTCAATATCACTTTTACAAAAAAAAGACTCAAAATAAATAAATATTTTGAGTCTTTTATCTTTTTACGGATTAGTGGTTAGAATTTATACTTAGCGTTAATTAAGCCTGTGTGGTCTTGGTAGTCTTCACGGAATTTGCCTTCATAACCCAGCGAAAATTCGACATTGTCGTTAACTTCGGCTGTTATACCGGCTCCAAATTCCATACCGAAACGGTCTAAAGCATCACCTTCAACCGCATAAGCTGAACCATTTGCCAAAGTTACGACTGAATTAACGTCATCGTTCATCAAGTCATAAGTGGCTGCAATTCTGGCTTCCGGTTTAAGATTCCAACCATTCGTTAATTCAAAGTTTTTGCTGATTTTTGTTCCGATTACACCAGTCAAAATATCACTGTCATTAGCAGATACTTTTTGGTCTGCGGAATCTTTATAAGCATCTTGGCTAATATGAACATAACGCAAGCCAACCTCTGGTGTTAAGCCTATGCCATTAACTTGCATATCATAACCCGTCATTGCTTGCAAGCCAAAGGTTTCAACATCATAATCTGCCTTAACTCCAACTCCGGCAACACTCTTATTTTCTTCATAATCAGACCAGCCGTAAGATGCAATTCCGTTTACATACCAGTTCGATGGTTTATATTCACCATATAAGATAGCAGTATGCGTATCAACATCGGTACTTCTCATAAATCCATCAATATCTGTATTGGTGTAAGCATAACCAATACCAACTTTAGTATCATCGGTTACAAATTTTTCAGCACCGAAAGCAATACCATTAGAATCCGCGTCAAAACCTTTGGCTTTTGATGTGGCATCTAATTTGGATTTATTAAATAAACCTTGAACCCACATTGCACCACGTTTGAAAATATTATCTCCAGAAGCCATACCTTCTCCACCTGTAGAGATTGAACCTCCAGTCAAACGTGTACTAACAGCACCAAATACTTGGTTTGTGGTTTCAGTTTGTGTTTTTTGTACCATTGGAGCAACTTCGGGTGCAACCGCTGTCAATGCATCGACATAAGCCTGTTGTTCAGTAGCATTGGTACTATTAGAAAGTTCTGCCAATTTTTCTGTAACAGCAGCTGCAACAGGACTACTATCCGACGCACTAATACTATCCCATGCCTCGGCTGTTCCGATATTGTTGGAAGAACCACCTGCATCTACAACGGCATCTGTGGCAGAACCAATAGAAGTAATTTCAAAAGTACCATCTCCATTATCTGTAAATTCATAACGGGAATTTTGACTCAAATTAGCAAATTTACCTTCAATTTCAGCTTCGGCTGAATCTGCACCATTAAATAATTTAAAAGTGGCAGTTTCACCTTTAGCTAAAGCCGCTCCATTTAAGGTCATATTCAAATTTGTACCATTTTCGCTGATTTTGATATAATTTGCCTTAATTTTGCCATAGGTATCTTTATCTGTTACGGTAAAGGCCAAGGTAGAATTATCTTCAAAAAATACACCTTCTCCATCGATTTTATCGCCTGTTGAATGTAATGTTTTATCACCAATATCCAACGTTGCACCATTACCAACTTGAACGGTTGTGATGGTATCGGTCGGCTCTTTATCAAATGTCAATGTTCCCTTATTAATGGCCAAGATATCTAAAGCTCCGATATCACCACTAATAGCATTACTTAAAGAATGGCTGTCCTCAAAAATTAAACTGACATCTTCAACATTACCATCAATTTGAGCATTGGGATTTTGAAAATAAATTTTGCCACGGTCATCACCATTGATATTTGCACTTAAAGCTCCAGCTAAATTGATTTTTGATGTATTGTCATTTAGGGTTATGGTAGCTTTGTCACCAAAGGTAACTGAATCTAAAGATGAATCTTCTAAATCCGGCTCATCAATTTTAAAATTTTCATAAGCAAACAAAGTTGCTCCCTCTTTAATGTCTAAAGTTGCATCTCCGCTTACTTTGATTGAAGTGCCATAAATAATGTTACCTTTATTATAAATATCATTTGCAGAACTACCTAAACCAGCACCGCCTTTTACATTTATTATGCCGCCGCTAATATCTGTTGAACCTCCAGCATAACTGGTAACTGTTCCGGCAACATTTTTTGTATCTCGTCCAACTGAACCTATTTGCGTCTGACCTTGGCCATTCATATTAATAGTGCCTCCAGTCATAACAAATGAATTATTTTCCCTTAATTCACCATTATTGAGGTTAATTGTTCCTCCGTTGACGGTTAGTCTATTGGTGCTGATATCGCTTGCATTATTCAAATTAACGACAGCATCTCCGCTGATTTCCGTATTACCACCAAAAGTGTTAATTGTAGAATCATTTAAGGATAAAGTTCCTCCATTTACGGTCAAATTTTTCCCGTCTGGGTAATTTAAGCTAACAGTTGAACTATCTTCTGCCGTAACATTGCCGCCAGAAATAATAACATTGTCGCTATATTCACTTTTCAAAACAGTATCTGAATTGATAGTTATATCTGCATAAGCATTACCTGACACGGAAAGTGCCACTAATGCTGTAGTAATTAAAAGTTTATTTTTCATACGATTTAACATCCTTTCCAATTGGTTAAAAGAAAACCCGCACTTTAAAAGGCGGGCGGATGTTCGAAAACCGTATATAACCAAACGGCTCGGCTTATTTGGCTGAGCCTTATTCACCGACATCCGTCCATTGACAAGAAGTCGGCACTGTTGTTTAAAGTCGTGTGCACACGACTGGTTATATAAAAGGGTTTTCGACGCCCTAAGCAGTCTCCTGCTCGTTTTTTATATTATAAAGCATTTTTGAGACAATCAAGCGAAAAGTCAAAAACCCTCTGGATTTTTTTTAATAAGCTCTTATAGTTTCTTTTAAAGAGGATGCGACAGATGCTAAAACTAATTGTGATGTTTTTATTCCTATGCGGATGTGCCAGCATAGATATACCCAGCAGTTTTGAGTATAAAGAAATCAAAACTCGCTCCTTTAGTATTGCTTCTTGGCAAAAAATAACATCTCCTAATAGTGTATATAAAATTTATATTGAGGGAGATGGTTATGCCTTTAATGCTAGGGGCAAAGCAACTCAAGACCCAACACCTCATAGCAATTTAGTTAAAGAGCTGGCTTTTGGAGATAACAGCCCGAATGTTATATATCTAGCACGCCCTTGCCAATATATTAAAAGTCCAATTTGCTCACAACGGCACTGGACAGCAGCTCGTTTTGCACCTGAAATTATTAATGCCGAATATGAGGCTATTAAAAGCACTGTAGGTGATAATCCTGTTATTTTAATTGGTTTTTCTGGTGGTGCACAAGTTGCTGGATTAATTGCAACGGCTAAACCTGGGCTGAATGTGAAGAAAATTATAACGATTGCCGGAAATCTTGACCACTTGGCATGGACACAATATCATAAATTGCCACCTTTAAGTGAATCTATGAACTTGGAAAGTTATCGGAACCAATTTGCTAAGATCCTGCAGATACATTATGTTGGGACAAAAGACAAAGTCATCCCTCCGGTGCTGGTGAATCAGTTTGTCGGAAATAACGATTTGATAATTAAGGTTAAAAATGCAAGCCATAATGAAGGCTGGGAACAAATTTATAATAATATATGGAATGAAAAATGAAACGTACTCTGTGTTTACTGATATTTCTACTTTTATCCGCACCTGTATTGGCTTCAGACAGCTCAATCGTTGTTATGAATACTAAAACTCATATTTATCACGATCCCTCTTGCCAATGGGCCAAACGTTGCACCAAAAACTGTATAAAAACAACTAGAGATAAAGCTATTTCACGCGGTGCTAGACCTTGTAAAATTTGTGGCGGATAGACTTATTATATAATCTAAGTTTTATAATGAGTCCTTATTTTTCAAGCGTTACAAGACTTTGAGCCTGGACTTTTATTTTATACTCATTATAATTTATGATGTACTTTCAATAACATAATGAGTTTTAGCAAAATGGCACTTAATAAACAAGCAAAAATACTTACCCAAAAACAGCAAGAACTGGCATTGGGTTATTTAGAGCATACAAGATATCCGCTCCGCAATAAAATTATTTTTATGTTGAGTTATAAAGCAGGATTACGAGCTAAAGAAATCGCAAGTTTGAACTGGCTGATGGTTTGTGATTCTGAAGGACAATTAAGCCAAGAAATTAATCTTATTAATAAAGCCTCTAAAGGTAAACAATCCGGCCGCATTATTCCTCTACATAAGGATTTGGCAATTTTACTGGCAGAATTGCTGATCGAACAGAAGAAAAATGAGCATTTTGTGCTAACGAATCGGATTATCACCACAGAACGTACCAACAAGACCAGCCCACAAGCAATCGTCAACTTCTTTTATAATTTATATAAAGAAATCGGCTTCGAAGGTTGCTCCTCACATAGTGGACGTAGAACCTTTATCACCACCGCAGCAAAAAATATCAGCCTTGCCGGCGGAACCTTAAACGACATCCGTATGCTTGCCGGACATTCCACCCTTGCCACGACTCAACGCTATATTGAATACAATACTGATGCGCAAAAGAAAATTATTGAGATGGTGTAAAAGTTTTATCGTCTGCTTTTTCAAAAACTATACCCAAATAAATATTTTTAACTTTGCTCAAAAGTATACTCTTTTGAACTTTTCATCATCTATAAAACTTTTATTTATGTTTTAATAGGATATTTTGATGTTTTTTTCAATGTCAGCAATCGTATAAAATCTAAAGCTTATGTAGCGAATTTTTCTTATATATTGACTGTAAATTTTGTAAAGAATATACTTTGCAAAAATGACAGGAGATAAATAATGAAGATAAATTTATTACATTCACCTTATGACGGCCAAAAGATTGAAGAATGGAAAAAAACAACAGAAAAATTAATCGCTCAACACCCTTTAAAACCTGAAGAAATTGTTGCTGCAGTAAAAAGAGCTTGGAATGCCATAATAAATGGAGATTTATGTGGATATAAAATTGGAAGAGACATATTTCCCTCTCCTCAAGTTATTGGTAGTTTATTCCACGAGCTAATACCATTAATGATAGTAGAAGGGGTTGGCAAGGATTGGCGAAGAGATGAAGGAAAAAATGAAAAAGATCTAGTTTACATTCCTGATGATGTATATTCTATTGAAATAAAAACTTCAACAAACAAAAATAAAATTTTTGGAAATAGAAGCTATGGTCAAAAACAATTTAAAGATGATGTAAAAACTAAGAGAGGTTATTATATTGCTGTAAATTATGAGAAAATTACAAAAAACACAAAATCTCCCATAATATACAAAATAAGATTTGGTTGGATTGATTATGAAGACTGGAAAAGCCAATCTGCTTCTACTGGACAGCAAGCAACGTTACCTCCTGAAGTTGAACAAAATAAACTTATAACTCTTTGGTCGGCTACTTGAAAAGCTAAGAATCCGAATTAAGTCTTTCTTTGGCTATATCAAAGTAGCTATCTCTTAACTCAATACCTATAAAATTTCTATTGAGTTTGTTAGCAACTGCACATGTCGTACCGCTACCTAAAAAGGGATCAAAAACAACATCATTTTCATTGCTGCAGCATTTAAGTATTCTATTGATGATTGCCTCTGGAAACTGTGCAGGATGTTTTTCTCTTTCTTTTGAGGATCTATTTTTACCTGAAGTAACTTTAGGAATATCCCAAACATCAGAAGGATTTTTTCCATTAGGATTGCATTTAAGCTTTCCATTTTTCTTTTGATTTGGGTATTTTGTAGGTACTCTAACCTTATCTAAATGAAAGGTATATTTATTTTTATTTTTTACACAAAACAACCATTTCTCATTTCTTGGAGAAAAGCTGTTTTTACACGCTACTCCTGCTCCATAATGCCATACTATTTCCTGCATGATATAAAATGGTATTTTATCCCATAAAATATAAGGTAAAGGTATAGCCTTACCTTTATTATCTACAGAAACATAACCTAAATTTAACCAGAGTATGCCATTAGGTTTTGAAACTCTGAACAATTCATTTAACCATGTTTCACACCATTGTACATACTCCTGAAGTGGCATTATTTTTTCATATTCCTTGCCAATATTATATGGTGGACTAGTAACAATTAAGTCTACGCTTTCGTCTTTCATATTTTTCATATACTGAAGACAATCTCCTTGAATTATTTTACCATTTTTAAAAATTGCTTCTTTCAATTCAACCTCTTATACCTATTATGATACCTTTCTAAAACGATTATAGTTTTAAAATTAAAATAATAAAGAAAAAAAATTTTTTATACGTATGAAGATTTTTCTTATATTAGTCATATTTATTTTTATGCGATCCAATATGATGCCGTTAATTTCAGTATACATTTCAATATTATCTTTAATAAAAAATCAGATTTGAAGGTTGCTCCTCACATAGTGGACGTAGAACCTCTATCACCACCGCTGCAAAAAATATCAGCTTGGCTAGCGGAACCTTAAATGATATTCGTATGCTGGCCGGACATTTCACCCTTGCTACGACTCAACGCTATATTGAATACAACACCGATGCACAAAAGAAAATTATTGAGATGGTTTAAGTAATGTTAAAAACATTCTTATTTTGCATTTAATATTTATGCACAAGAAATATTAATTCGTCCCAATACTTGACTTTTTGTCCCAAGCATATTATGGTTATTGTAGAGGGTTATCATGAAGAAAAAGAATGTATTAAATTTGATAAAGTATTACGTAGAAAATAATGATGCAGCATTTAGAGCTGAAGCATATGAAATTGCTAAATATTTTGATGAAATTGGTGATATGCAATTAGCTGAATATATAATGGCATTGATGTCGAATACTAATACTTTTGTTCCACAAATAAGAGAAAATAATTTAAGTTTTTTTAAACGAATAGAATACGATTCTTCTTCGTTACCTTTGCCTGAAGTGATTAAAAACGATATTATTGGTATAATTAATGCAATTGGTCACCATGCAGGTGTCAACAAATTTTTATTTGAAGGAGCTCCAGGAACAGGGAAAACGGAAACGGCCAAGCAAATTGCACGAATACTAGAAAGAGAATTGTTTATTGTCGAATTTAATGCGATTGTTGATAGTAAATTAGGTCAAACATCAAAAAATATTTCTGCATTGTTCCAAGAAATGAAAACTCTCTTAAATCCGCAAAAAATAATAATTTTATTTGATGAAATTGACGCTATTGCCATTGATAGAATTAATTCTAATGATTTGCGAGAAATGGGAAGAGCGACATCAGCTATATTAAAAGGACTAGATGAACTAGATGAAAATCTAATATTAATTGCAACAACAAATTTATTTTCTGCTTTCGATAAGGCTCTTATCAGAAGGTTTGATGCGATTATTAATTTTAATAGATATGAAAGAAATGACTTGGTTGATGTGGCTGATGCTATTTTGAATGATTTATTGATTAAGTTCAAATTTGCTGGACGAAATATGAAGCTTTTTAACAAAATAATTAATCTTATGAAGGTAATTCCATATCCTGGAGAATTGAAAAATTTAATAAAATCATCTCTAGCGTTTAGCGATCCTAAAAATGAATATGATTATTTAAAAATATTATTTAATAAAGTAAAAACTGATAATATAATGGATTTAAAAACATTACAAAGCTTAGGTTTTACTGTAAGAGAAATAGAAATCTTAACTGGCATATCAAAAAGTCAAGTATCAAGAGAGTTAAAGGAATAGTAAAATGAACGATGTCTTACAGCTAAAAGGAACGTTTGAACAAAAATCTAATTCTTCTAGACCTGGAGCTCCGGAGCTTCCTGCTCAAGCTACTGTTAAAATTGAGCATGTTAGGCAATTGAAGAGAGACCTGGAACAATTAAAGGAATATTGGCAAAAAAGCAAATTAATTAATGGTGCTCTTATTAGTGTGTTTTATATAGATGTTATTGCTAAAAGCCGAAGAATATCAGCAACCTTAGCGAAAGGAAATGAAACATCTAATAGCTCTATAGTAGGCGCTAAATTTTCTAATGACAACAAATTAAAACACGTTATTACTCACTATGTATCAATTGACACTTTAGATGAATCTATTAATCGCTATAATTATGCCATTTGTATTTTAGAAAAATCATATAATGGGCTCATTACTGCTGACGATATCCAAAGACTTAATAATAATTTGCAAGAATTTAATTATCCGTATTTATCGAAGACAATATTTGCTAAAATAATTGTTGATTCATATTATGTTGAAAAGTTTAGAATTCCCTCGATTGATAAAAAATTTAGTGAAGATTCAATTATCACAATTTATAAAACAGATGTAGATACATGCGAGTTAATGGAGAAAATAGGTATTTCTCTTCTTCCAGGAAGAATTGTAGATGAAACAACTATGCTTTTAACTCCTGACCAGCTATCTATTTTGATGCAGAAAGCTCCTTTTTTAATTTCAATGGCTGTAAGTGATTTATCACATTTTACAAAATTAGATTTTCAATTGGACAATTATAAAAGCTTAACGATACCTAAGCCAACCAATGAACCAATAATTGGTGTTATTGATACAATGTTTGACACCAATGTTTACTTTGCAGATTGGGTCGAATTTACAAACATGGTTGATCCCAATATTGAACTAACAGCCTCAGATTATAATCATGGAACAGCGGTTTCTTCAATTATCGTAGATGGCCCTAGTTTTAATCCAGAACTAGATGATGGATGCGGTCGTTTCCGTGTTAGGCATTTTGGTGTCGCAACAGGAAAATCTTTTAGCTCATTCTCCATTCTAAGAGCAATACGTGAAATAATCTCACGAAACAGAGATATTAAAGTTTGGAACTTATCTTTGGGTTCTTCTATGGAGATAAATCCTAATTTTATATCTCCTGAAGCTGCTATTTTGGACAAAATCCAATATGAAAACGATGTCATTTTTATAGTAGCAGGAACAAATAAGAACACAAAAGAAAAAATGTTTATTGGAGCTCCTGCAGATTCTATAAACTCATTGGTAATAAACTCCGTAGATTTTGCCAACAACCCAGCTTCTTATTCAAGAGAAGGACCTGTCTTATCATTTTTTATAAAGCCCGATGTTTGTTATTATGGCGGAGATAAATCAAAACTCATGAGAGTTTGTAGCCCAACTGGAGAAGCAATGGTTGCGGGGACTTCCTTTGCAGCTCCGTGGATTGCTCGTAAAATGGCATATTTAATAAACATTATTGGCTTAAGCCGAGAAGTAGCAAAAGCATTAATAATAGACTCTGCAACTGGTTGGTCTTCACAAACTATGCCATCGTCTCTTATTGGTTATGGTGTAGTGCCCAAAAATATAAATGATATTATAAAATCACCTAATGATGAAATTCGATTTATATTGTCGGGAGTATCTGAAAAATATGATACATATAATTATAATTTGCCTGTTCCTATATATAAAAATACTCATCCCTTTATTGCTCGAGCGACAATGTGTTATTTTCCGTGTTGCTCAAGAAATCAAGGTGTTGACTACACAAATACTGAATTAGATATTTATTTCGGAAGAATTACCACCTTAAACCATAAGGGTAAACTTAAAACTAGCATAAAATCTATTAATAATAATTATCAAAGTACCAATGATTTTCATTGGTTATACGAAGAAACTGCTCGAAAATTTTATCGAAAATGGGATAATGTAAAACACATTCGCGAAATTATTAAAAAAAATAAACCCAAAAAAGTTTATAATGGTCTCTGGGGAATTAGTATAAAAACAAAAGAACGATTAGAAGAGAAGTATGGTATCGGTATAAAATTTGGTATAATTGTTACCTTAAAAGAAATCAATGGGATTAATAGAATAGAAGATTTTATTCAGCAATGCTCTTTAAGAGGATGGCTTGTTAATAGAATTAATGTTGATAATAGGATTGATATCTATAATGTTGCTGAAGAAACTATTGAATTTAGCGATAATTGACAAAATAAAGAATTCAAAATTCTTATTCGTCTTTATCTGCTCGTTCAAAAATAGTGCCTAAGACTTCAAGGTTTTTAATGGTTGCTTTTAAGATTCTATTTTGCGTGGCTCGAAGCGTATAAAAGTTCTTGCTTTTATTAGATTCCATTGTTTTGACAATCATTTCAACTTCCAGCCCAGTATAACAACGCAGTATCTTTGTAAAAGAATTGCTGAAATGCTTTAGAGCGTAATTTAATGCCTTATCGTCTAGGCAAATATAAAAGTCCTTAATCATTTTTATTATTTCCTTTAGCTATTAATTATATAAATAAAAATAGTGAAATTTAATCTTTTACCTCTGTTATCTTCTTTAATAAATCATCGTCCATACTCTCAATAATCAGATATATTTCAGCTAATTCTTGCTCATATTTTTTCCTAAGGTCATAAAGTTTGGGCAGCCAATTTTGAAATAAAGCCTTGTTTTTGCAAGGCTTTTTCTTTTTATAAGTCAATAACTGCTAATAACTTCTGCTAATAAATCTCATTGGAATTAGCCTTAAAAACATGGAGGCTTATTCATGCATCTATATAATCGCGGAAGTTCTTTTTATGTGGTTGTTAATGTCCCACGCGACTTAGTCCCCATATACCGCAAAAAACAAATTTGGGTTTCTTTACGGACTAAAGACAAAAATATTGCAAATATCAGATCGTTAATGATATTATCTAAGTTGGAACATCAGTTTTTGGTTGAAAGGCAAAATATGTCAGTTTTCAAAAATACTCCTTTTCGGTTCGTTATTGATTATAGCGGTGTACCGTGTCCTAAAGGCTCATTTACATATGGTGAAGCTGATATTGAAAGTTTCGCGTTAGATTTTTGTATTACCAAAACCGAAGATGAACTCCCTACTCTTTCCAAAGATTTTTCGACTCTGCAATACTATAAACATCTTCATGACGAATATGTTTGGGATTATAAAAACAATGATTATCATTTGGCTCAAGATGCGGTTGATATTTATATTGCAAGCCACAAAATGCAAGTTCCTACCAAAGAATGTCTTCCTGTTTTTTTTAAGTCATTTATGTTAGCTTATATTCAATATCTTGAAATGGCTATCAACTATTTGCAAGGAGCAGAATTAAAGCGCCCGACGCATTTATGTCCTCACATGTTTAGCAATGAACAACCAAATTCTGTTTTTCCTGTTCAAGCTCCTTATTCTGTCAACACACCAACGCAAACCGAAGTTTACAAAAAGCCCAATTTAAATTTATTTGAGCTTGTTAAAGTATATAACGGTGAAGCATCCAGACACAATGTTTCAAACGCTCAAAAAGACAAAATCAATAAACGTATTGAGACCATTAATTTGCTGTTGAATAACAAAAAAATCCGCGACATTACGGCTGATGACCTGCAAGAATTGGTGTATTTAGTTAAATTTCTCCCTCCTCGCCTCAACAAAACCGAGGCTTATAACAACATCCAAAAAATTATTGAATATGGAAAAAAGCATCCCGAGAAGTGTATCTCTGACAAAACTGCGTCAGACTATATTCAAAACCTCAAGACGCTATTTGCATGGGCTTGCAAACGCAAATACATAAAAGAAAACCCGATTGATGAAATTGACATTCCTGTATTTGAAACGACTAAGACCACCGCGAAATATCAATCGTTCACCGTGCAGCAACTACAAAAAATCTTTCACAGTGAGTTTTACTCCAAACATTGGGATAATAACCGACAACGACGCTCTTTCTTTTGGATTGGGCTTTTGGGCTTATATACAGGAGCCAGACTTAATGAAATTTGTCAGCTCCAATTTGATGATATTCAAGAAGAAGACGGTAT
>CALXTN010000031.1 GCA_944391405.1 uncultured Alphaproteobacteria bacterium
CTTAATTCCTTACTTGCTAAAAACTTTTAATTTTAGTCTTGACTTTTAGTACATTTACTCCCTGACATTCGTCAAGGGTTTTATTTATTGTAGGGAGTGGTTGAAAACTCCGCTCTCATCTCTGAAAGCATTCTCATCATAAAAGACCTTTCTTAAATTGCAAGTAAAATTATACCATGATGCTTTTTTCTTGACAAAAATGGTTGTCAAGCGTATCTTGGGCATAGTTTTTTATCATGTGCTTTTATGTACGTTTTCTGATATAGGCAGGTTTTGATGATACATGAACTTTTGGCTCCCGCCGGTAATATTGAAGCTGGGTATGCGGCTCTTCATTATGGTGCGGATGCGGTTTATTTGGGATTAACTCAATTCTCCGCACGTGCCGGTGCGGAAAACTTTACGTTTGATGAATTAGATGCGTTTACCGCTTATGCGCATTCTTTGAAACGCAAGGTTTTTGTTGCGCTGAATACGATTTTGAGCGAAGATGAAGTCGCTCAATTACCTCATATCTTTCAGGCTCTTAATAAAGCTAAAGTTGATGCTTTGATTATTCAAGATTTGGGGGTGTTTTATTTGGCTAAACAATTATTGCCGAATATTGAACTCCATGCCAGTACACAAATGGCCGTGCATAACGCCGAAGGAGCAAAATTCTTGCATTCGCTCGGATTTAAACGGGTGGTTCTAGCTCGTGAATTGACTTTGGATGAAATTCAAAAAATCGCTAAAGCTGTTCCAGAGGTCGATTTGGAAGTTTTCGTTCATGGGGCACTTTGTTATTCGTATAGCGGTCAATGTTTGTTTTCTGCACTTCAATATGGCAAAAGTGCTAATCGGGGGCGCTGTGTGTATCCGTGTCGAGCCGAATTTGAGGTGCGTGAAAAAGGAAATAATCAAACTTCTTTGCGGACACATTTGTTTTCTATGAAAGATTTGGCTTTGGAAGAAAAAGTTCGCCAAATTCCGGCTTTATCTCTTAAAATCGAGGGACGGAAAAAATCTCCGCTCTATGTGGCTGCAGTTACGAATTATTATCGCCATATCTTGGATGGAAAAAAGAAAAATCCTTCTGAGCCGGAAGATATTAAACAGATTTTCTCTCGCCCATGGTGTCATTTTCATTTTGACGGGAAGGATAAGGCGATTGTAGATCGTAATTTTGTGGGGCATCGTGGTTTAGTTATCGGAAAAGTTGAAAAAGTCGGTAAAAATCGTTTGACGTTTAAAACTTCTCACCAACTGGCTCGTTATGACGGGTTGCAAATTGATGTTGTAGGCGATGAGAAACCATTTGGTTTTGGTGTGAAATCGCTCTTTGTACATGGAAAGGCGCAATTTCAAGCTGAAGCAGGGGATTTGGTTGAGGTCGAATTGCCGATTGAACGGCCGAGATTGCAAATTGGAGCACCGATTTATCTTGCTTCTTCTTCAGAGGTCAAAGGGCGTTATGCGTATGATAAGCCAAAAGCAGGAATGTATCGTAATTTAACGACCTTGGCGGTTACGGTTGAAGTTTCCGCTACTCAAGTGTGGGCGATGTGCGATGATGTTGCTGATATTTCCGCAACACTTTCAGGACAATTTGATGAAGCAAAAGATGCTGAAAAAGCTATTTCTTCCATTAAAACCGCTTTTGAGAAAACCGGCGGTACACCTTTTTATGTTAATTTGACCATTCGCAATCCGCAAAAACGTTTTGTGCCGATGTCTATGTTGAATGATTTAAGGCGCCAGATTTTGGAACAAGCGGAACAACACTTTGATGAAGCATCTAAAGAGGCGGTTGCTTATGAATTACCTTTACTTAAATCGTGGATGGAGACGGGAAAAAGAAAAATTGAAACGCCTCACTTATGCTTTTTGTCTTTGAATTCTAAAGTTGAGGATTTTTCAAGCGATGATGTGGCGAATTCTTGGTTTGTGCTACCCCAAATTTGTCGCAAAACTTCTCTTTTAGCCGAAATTGTGCGTAACTTGTATGCTCATGGTGTAAGGAAATTTGTTGCTGAAAACTACTATGCGTTTGAGCTCCTTAAACCTTATAAAGATGTGCAAATTGCCACGGGAAGTTTTATTTATGTTATGAATCGCTACGCAGCGCAAGTTTTGAGTAATCTGGGGGTCGCTTGGGCGATTCCGGCTTTGGAAAGTTCTCCTGAAAATATGAAACAACTGGCTTTGGATTCAGCTCTTCCTTTAGTGCAGGTTATTAAAGCCTTTCCTCCGCTTTTTACTTCCGCGGTTTGTGTTCGCTCTCATGATTGTGCGATATGTCAAGGAGGCGTTAAACGCTATGAACTTAAAAAAGACGGGAGAACGTTTGAAGCGGTGTCTCATGATTGTCAAGTGCAAGTCTTTGATTCTAAGCCTTATTTGCGTGAACCAATTGCGGAAATGGCTGCTTATGTATCTCTTGAACAGGCACTTGTGTCAATTTGATGTTTTTTTTTAAATTTTGCTTTACTTTTCTATAAGAGTTTATATAATGTCCGACATAAATCAATTTTTATGTCTAACTATTTAATCAATTTATTATGAAAAAAATTGTTATTCCAGACCAGATTCTAAAAGAATTGGGGGATGAATTGTCTCATGTGACAGGTGCAGATGTAATCTATGCATCTCAAAAAATTATGTGTATTCAGGGTGGTGATAAAACATTGCCTTTTGAGGTTTTGCAGAAAGCCAAAGATATGTTTGGCGATATCCTCAAAGACTATAATATCTTATGGATGTCTAATGCTTCTCCGGAAAAAGCTGTTTCTAACCCTAAGGAATGCGCCATAGTGTTTAATGGTGAGCATATTATGACTATTTGGTTAGTTCGCTATTTTGGCGGTGTGACAAGTGGGCATAATTTGTGGCTTGTTTATAACCATTCATACATAGGTACTCACTACGGTTATAAGGGAGAAAATCTTCCTGATGCTCGTAGCATTATCAGTTTTGTGGAGCATGAAACAAAGTAATGGATATGGCTATGAAAGAAAAACTTAAAAAAAAAGTAAAGGCTTGGAAAAAAGTCTTTACTTTTGGCCATGTTGGATTGAATGAAAATTCGGCTTGGAAAGATATTTTACTTGAGTTGAAAATGTCTTTTGCGAAGACCTCCGATTTGGTGGCAAAGGCTGTGACAGAATGTGGTGGTTTTACTGCTGATGAAAAGTTAACTCTTTACGCTCTTCCTCATTATGTTGATGTTGTTAATATATTGAAGAATTTTTTTGTGGAAGATTTGAGAAATGTCGCAAGTACTGATTTTGGTGATGGTTATCAAGTTTTCTTCTTGCGTTATCCTAAAGTTGAAGAAAAACAAAATAACGTTGTGGTTCTGGTGGAAGCTGTTATTGTTTCAGCGCATCCTGTACCTCTGGATATTGATGTCTATACGTTTATGCCTAACATGACAGGGACGAAAAATCTTGTTGTGCGATATGATTCTCAGATTCCTAGAGAATGGATTGAGCAAAAACAAAAGCATGATTTACTTTTTCGAAAAAATTATCATAGGGATAGATTTGATGATATTCCTTTTTGATGATTGCAGGCTTTTTAAAACGATGGTTTTTATGACCATCGTTTTTTTTATGTTTTATCTCTTGACTTTGTTTTTTTTTATGTTATATGTAGACAGAATTCTAATTTTTTTGTTTAACTTTTATTTTTTATATTTTTATGGAAAATGTTTCTTTTTCTGCTCAAATGTCTAAAGAGAATTTGGCAGAGTTAATGAAAAAAAGTCTGGGAGTTGAATTGGCTTACGTATCACATCCGGCTAAGGTGATGCATGTGAGAAGTTTGCCAGGTGATTTGTCCTCAGAGCGCCTTCGTGCGGCACAGGATAAATTGCTTGCTTCAGGATATAGAATCCTGATTGAGTATAAAACAGGTATGCAGAGACTTAAATTCGTCTGTCTCGGTGGTCAGATGAATAATGACATGCTAGCCAAAAAATTTGGTGGTATGGTATCTCAGAATAAACGATGGGTCTTAAATAATGAAGCTCATCTTTATTCTTGGTACGGATATACCGGTGCGACCTTGCCGTCAGCGCAGGAAATTCTTCAATATATGGAAGGAATTCCTGCTTGAGACTTGGATATTTATTAAAACGGTGGCTTTTATAACCACCGTTTTTTGCTCTTTTAATAATCTCTAATTTTTATAGCTATGAATGAGAAAATTAAAGAATGCATTAAAGAAAGAATTAATGCTTGGAAAAAGGTCTTTGTTGCTGGATGCGACGGATTAGATGAGAGTGCTTCGTGGAAGGATATTTTGTTTAAATTAAAGCTTTCTCCTTCACAAACTTCCGATTTTGTGGTAAAAGCTTCGGTTGGATGTGGTGTCTTTTCTTCGGAAGAGAGAACTAATCTTTATGATTTGCCTCATTATGCCGATACGTTAGCTATTGTTAAAAAACATTTGTGGGATGGATATGGAAATATTGCCAGCGTTCCTTTTACTGAGGGGGATAAGGCTTATTTCTTAATCTATCCAAAAGAAAAAGATGCTGAAACTTGTGAAAATATGGCGACAATTGTTGAGGCGGTTATTGTTATGGAACAACCTCCACAGTTTGATGTTGATGTCTATACGTTTTTGCCGAGTGTGGCTGGCGCCAGAAATGTTATTGTACGCTATGATTCTAAAATTCCGCAAGAATGGCTTGAGGAAAAGCAAAAGTATGACGCTCTTCAAAAACAACGCATGCAAATTGGAAAATTTGATGATGATGTTGCTTTTTAAAGAGCGAAACTTGGAAATTAAAAACGGTGGCTTTTATAACCACCGTTTTTTACTCTTAATCTTTGAGTTTATTAAATTGTTTCATTCTTGAATATTTGGTTATGGATAAAAAAACTGTTTCTGAACAAGTCTTAAAGAACTTGGCGAATTTCTTTACAGAGCACTATGGGGCTCATGGTGTTAAAGTTGCTTATCAATCTCCTCTGGTAACGCATTTGTGTGTGGAAAGTGATAAGGTAGATGAAGCGATTATGGGATGGCTTGCTATTGCTCGTGATGAATTTGGTGAAAAGTTGCGGGGGCATCAGGTTATTTTAGAACATCAGCTGGGGGCTCATAAAATGGTGTTTGTAGGGTATGTCGATTATTGGATTGGCGTGATGGTGGCCAGAAAATTCGGCGGACGGATTTCTAATACCGTGTATTGGGTGCTCTACAATGAATCGCAAAGTTATTCTCATTACGGCTATAAGGAGGATAACTTGCCGACGGCACAAGAGATTATTCAATATATTGAAGAATTGAAAAAGTAGTCTGTGTGGTTAAAAAACTTTTAATTAAAAACGGTGGCTTTTATAACCACCGTTTTTTTGTGTTCTGATATACCACGTGTTTTATGAGGGAATATCTTTTTGCTCTTATTTATTTTTTGTTTTGACTTTCCGCTATATATTGCGACCAGCCTCCCGCATAGCTGTATATTTCCTTAAATCCGTGTTGGGCTAATATACGGCAGACGACGTAACTGGTGTAGCCTTTGAAACAATGTATCATCAACGGCTTATCTTTCGGGATGTCGTTTAATCTTTCTCTGATTTTTCCCGCAGGTATGTTTATCGCATTTTCCATATGGGCGGTGTTGTAGACTTCCGGCGGACGAACATCAATTATCGTCATGCCGGTAAAATCGGTGCCGAAATATGGCTTTACCAAACCTTGGCGGATATTTTCTATCGCCATACCTAGCATATTTATCGGATCTTTCGCTCCGGAATAGGGGGGCGCATAGCAAAGTTCCGCATCGCGCATATCCGCTGTTGTACCGCCTAAACGCATAATTGTTGCAATCACGTCGATGCGTTTATCCACGCCTTCTTTGCCCACCGCTTGCGCACCTAAAATTTTACCACTTTCCTTATCATAGAGCACTTTTAAGGTCAGGTTTTGGGCATTGGGGTAATAGCCGGCGTGAGATGAGCCGGTTATCAGCATCTTTTCATAACGAATGCCCTTGGCTTGCAATTGTTTTTCATTATTACCGGTAAAGGCACCGGTTAAACCAAATACTTTCACAATTCCCGTACCTTGGGTGGCTTGATATGGATATGGCATGCCGCAGATATGGTCGGCGATACATCTTCCCTGACGATTTGCTGGGCCTGCCAAGGCTATCATCCCTTTATCTTGGCTGATGAAATCCGTTACCGCCACATTATCGCCGCATGCATATATATCCTCTACATTGGTTTGCATATATTCGTTGGTGACAATCGAGCCTTTGGTGGTTAATTTGATTCCGGCTTTCAATGCGATTGCCGCAACGGGGTGAACTCCCAAGGCCAAAATCAGCATTTCGGTTTTTATCAATTTGCCTGAATTCAGCACAATGCCTCCTGCGATAATTTCACTCAAACCATCGCCTAATTCCAGTTTGATACCGGCTTTTTGCATTTCTTGTTCTAAATAGCAGACGGTGTCTTCATCCATTGGGGGTAAAATTTGCGGCATCATCTCAACCAAGGTGGTTTCTATACCTAAATGGTGTAAATTTTCGGCCACTTCCACGCCGATAAAACCTCCACCGACGACAGTTGCTTGTTTGATGTTATGCTCTTTGATATAAGTTTTGATATTATCGGCATCGGCTAAATGTTTAACCGTAAAGTGAGGGATTAAATCCAATCCGTTGATTTTCGGTATAAAAGGAACGGCTCCAGTGGCGATAACTAACTTGTCATAGGTGTAGGTTTCGCCGTTCTTGGTTGTTACGCTTTTAGTTTGTGGATTGATTTCCGTGACTTCACTATTTAGTTTTATATCAATGTTAAACAGCGACTTAAACATTTCTGGTTTGGCAACTTGCATATTTGCGCGATTTTCAATCACACCACCGATATAATAGGGGAGACCGCAACTGGCAATCGAAGTTTCTTCCGTCTTTTCCAATATCAGAATTTCCATATTTTCATCTAAACGACGCAAGCGTGCCGCGCAACTGGCTCCTCCAGCTCCACCACCGATAATTATTGTTCGCATAACCTTTCTCCCATTGTTAACAATGTTTGTAGTATAAAAATGCTTTATCTATTTATGCAAGGGCTATTTGTGGTTATCCATGGCATCCAGCGCTTTTAAGTTATTTGTGTGTAGATAATTTTTCAACAGTGCTATCAGCGGTATATAGTGTGTCTTTGCAAATTCTTGACCGATTTTGAAAAAAGCGGTGTGATTATCGATAATAATCGCTCTTTGATACTGCTCCAGCGGGCCGGCATAGCGCCATATAATACCTTCCGATTGCTGGCTCTTTTGTGCAAAGCTTTCTGGACTTCCGAAATAATAGCGGGTTATCTGTTTCTTTTGTGCGAGCAGATTTTGCAGAGTTTTAAAATATCTGTCATCGGGATGGACGGCGTGATTATCCGTTTCCCCCTCAACAACGGTTAGGCTTTCTTGGGTTTTGGACACGGCGTCTATGACCGTATCCAAAACTTTAGCGGAGTCTAAAACTTCATACAACTCAGACATCCTTTTCTCCTATCTTTCTTTACGGCACATAAAACGATAGGCGGCTAAACGTGGCGCGTCTTTGCCATAAAATATCGCATTATCGCTATTTACCGGCACACTTGATAATTTTATCTTGCCTGCCGGATTATTCATCTTTTCGTAAGCCTTATAGATTTGTCCGAAACTATGCAACGAATATTTAAACACCGGTACGGGCATCTTGTAACCGCTGATGTTGGCATACAAAATATCTTCGTTCATGTCGTAGTGCTTCATGATATATTGCAGGCGGTTATAAATATTCTCGGCATTTTTGGTGTTGATGTCTTTGGGCTTTATCAGTTGCAAGAAATGTTCCATATGTTCGTGCGGAATTTCCATCGTCTTTAAGGTTGTAGCTTCATCTTTGAAGTAATAGACGAGGGGATCGGCGTAGCAGGTCAATTCTTGTTTGACGATGTGTTCGGCGAATTTGCCATAATCTTTGTTATCGGTGTTGACGTTTAATAACAAAATCTCTTGCGACTTATTTAAGCTCTCATAATCGCTCAAGCGTTTAACATGCACTTGTTTGCCTATGCTGTGCAACATGTCTTTTAGGGCTTTTATCTCTAATAACTCCAATGTATCGGCTTTATAATCCAGAACATCATCTCGGGTTATCAGCACGATTTCATCTTTGGTAAGAAAATCGGCGCAAGTTTGTTTGAGACGGTCTTTCAAATCTAAATTCGCATTAACGACATTTTGTAACGCACCATTGCTTGGACGGTTTAACATGGTCATAAACATTCCCACATCCGGCATATTGATTTTTTCTACTTCCACATTGCCTCGGTTATCTACAAAGCAATCGGGCTGGAAATAGAGCAAGCCTTTATCTTGATAATCTATCCCTCCTTTTTCAGCGTATTTTTGGCGGGCGAGGGTGGTGGCCTCAAAGAAGTTTCTGCCGGCTCTCAGATATTCTCTCGTATATTCCGCCAAAGATAAACTCTTGTTTAAGGCTTCATCTATTTTTGCTTTTAACTCGGGAATTTTATCGATTGGAAAATGCGCCGGACGGTCAGTCATTGTGGGGCGGATGAAGAAAAAGCCGCTTTTGCTGCCGACGTGTTCGCCGTTATGCATATCTAAGCCCAAACTCTTAGCCAGGGTTGTGAATTTGTTTACCAAAATCGCGGTTTTGTTGTAATCGTTCTTTTCAAAAGATTTTTGTATCGCTTCTTTTAGACTTAACAACTCCGGATAGGCTTCGGTTTGTAATTGATTATTTATCAATTCTTCCGGCATCGCAAAGCCTTTTTCTTTTTGTAGATTATAGCGGAGCATATTTTCTTCGCCTAAATCAAAACGGGTAAAATTTCCTCCGGGGCCTTGATCCATGCGCAAGTGTCTGTATGCGCCGGCGCCTCTTAAACGATAGCTGATATTGGCGCAGTCATCAGGGAAAAATGCAAGCAACAAATCAAACGGCGGTTGTTTGCGGATGTTTTTGAAATTGTTATGCGTCTGAATTATCGCTTCGGCACTCGGTTCTTCTATG
Source organism: uncultured Alphaproteobacteria bacterium (assembly GCA_944391405.1). GTDB lineage: Bacteria > Pseudomonadota > Alphaproteobacteria > RF32 > CAG-239 > CAG-267. The sequence goes on from CALXTN010000031.1 coordinate 9,032, forward strand.
GTTCTGATGGCATCTGCCAAATCGTAATAAGTCTTAAAACTGCCACCGGCCATCTTTATACGGCCGCAATTATCTATAGTATATTCGTAGGACATTCTTTCATCTCCATTGATGTTTTTATTTTCTATTTACAAATTTTTTAGGATTATTTTTTGTGATTAAAGCCCACAAAGGCGGATACGGAAATATATGGCACTAGCAGTGCCACCAGAATTTATTTGCTTTCAAAATATTGCAAAGGTTCTTTTTCAACGTATCTTATCCTCTGAATGAAGATGAATCTTAAAACGTTGGTTAGCTTAGCTAAAATCTTGGTGATGTCAACTATTTTTTTCAAAAAAAAATAAATCCCGTCACTGTGGCGGGATTTATACTTGTTTGCGCATACCTTAAAACAGATTTTTTAACAATCCTTTAGTCTCGTTTTTTAAGTCTTCCGCAACGCTTTTTATGGCTTTTTCACCTTCGGCGGCAATCTGCTTTAAGGCTTCTCCGCCTTGTTTGACTACTGTATCATACGCGGTGGTGAATATCTTGTTTAAAATTGCAACAGCCGTTTCGGTTATGCTTTGCCCTTGTTTGCCGTTTTCTCGGCCTAGGTCTTTTAATTCAATCGCCGGTAAAGGAATGCTGGCTGAGGTACCTTGCTTGCCCAAAGATGCTCCTAAGTTTATTTTTCCTTCAGTGATATTTAATCTGTCTATCACGACTTTTTTAGCAGGTTCGCTACTCTCTGTTTTTGCCGAATCAGTTTTTGCTTCCGTTTGAGCCGGTTTGCTTTCGGCTTTAGCGGTGGATGCTGTGTTCTTTTCTATGTTTGTCAGTAAGTCTTGTACGTTGTTGCGCGTTATGTCTTTGATTTCATAAGAAACTTCAGGCGCTGTTATGTTGATACTTTCTACTTCTATGATGTTGGTTCTTAGTGAGCCGATGTTTAATTTTACCGACGCTTCTCCGATGCTTAAAATGTTTGGTTCTTGATAGCCTTGCGGGTTGCCGACTTTTAAGCCTTGCAAACTCATGCTGCCCTGCATTAAAGATAACTTAAAGCCATCTAAGCTGACATTGGTGCCGGTGATTTGGCTGCCGTATTGATTAACGAGCTTTTTGACGATTGGTTCTAAATTTTGGTTTATATAATAGACGCCGCCTGCAATCGCTGCTACAAAAACGCCCAGTACGATATATCTTTTCTTCATACTTTGCCCCCTTTTTCTTTGCTGGTTACGATTTTGTTATATTCGGATTTCTTGTTTCTGGCAAGTATTATCTTTTATTGGGGGGATAGATTGTGAGGTTTATTTATTCGCGAGCGTTGCTATGGATTATACTTAAGCTAGGAGAATTGCCAATGTTTGTAAGCTTTTTATCATCTATAGCTTCGTTCTTTAAACTACAGCTCATAATATACATTAAGACATTAAAGTTTTGTGAATAGGCATTCTTTGCCGTAATATTTTGTAAACGATGTCCGTTACGGTTGTTAATCTGACGTGAGATGTTTTGTCCGTTGTGGTCATATATCGGGGCATCTTTGTGTAGTTCTAAAGCGATGTATTTGGTATGACGAGTGTTGTTTATCTTAATATTACCGTAGTCTTCTTGATTTAAGGTTATAATGTTATATTGTTCGGGGAAATTTGTCTTTATAACGGTTTCTGGATTGGATTGGTCTTTGTCATTACATATTAGGGCTATATGGTGATAGGTGCTTTTTTCCGCTTCCAACGGAAAGGCAAAACTGATAACGTCTATATTTTGCCACATCTTAGCTACAGTTTTTTTATCATAGAGTTGATTGGCTATGTTTTGTAAGGCATTGAGACAACGATGGGCATTGCATGCTCCGGCGCAATAACTGAATATTTTGAGATTGCGTAAATTTTCATGCAATTCTTCAAGGGTGTAACGTGTGCCGGCTACCACTTTGCCATCTTCGTCAAAAGATAAGTCTTTGCCGACAAAATGACTCCAATATTCTTCGACAAAATAACGTTCTGAAGTCTTAAAATATGTTGGTTCGGTAATGGTTTTTAGAATTGTTGAGGCGCCGATTTCTTCCGGAAAACAAGTTGGCATGCTGACAGAATATATATCCGCGTTTTTAAATTGTTTTTGCTTAAATATGTCTTTGGTGGCGTGATTGAAAAAGTAATTGACTTCTTCCATGTTTTGACGATTGCTCCGATTAACGCCGAAGAAAAAAATGTTTTTCGCTCGTTCATTTGGAATATCTTCGTATGATTCTAATTGTTTATTTTCATAGTTATACGAAAATATATCGTAGTCAAAATCTTCATATAATTTACTGGAACTTGCCAAACATAAATCTTTGACATTTTCAAAAAAATCAATTATTTCCGATGATAGAGTGTCTTTTGTTGTAATGTGCGGTAAATATTTGGTAGTGGCAACCATTTGGGCGCGCAGACCTAGTATAAAAACTGAAAATTCTTGTGGTTCTATCTTGTAACCATCAGTGTTGATATGCAAGTCTTTGTCAGGTGAGGATTGGGCTAAAAACGTATTAAAATCTTTGATGAAACGTGCTATTTTGGGAGGTGTTTGCCAGCCGTCTTCTTTGTGCTTTTCGTTGATAAAGCGACGCTTAAATTCTTTATAGAATACTTCAGCATACGGATTAGACATTTTTCTCTCCCTTGGCTTTTCCTATTTAGCTATTATATCATATTTTTTTTAATTAGTTAAGTGAAAAAAGCGATGTGGAGAGATTTTTTTGATATAAAAAAAAGACCGTCTTGTTGAGGCGGTCTTTTGTTTTTTTTGATACAAAAACTTATTTCAGATAGGTCTTGAAAAATTGCTCTATCTTATCAAATGGTATTTTTTGCAGATTGTCATACAAATCTACATGGTTTGCATCTGGAATTATCAGCAATTCTTTGTTATCGCCTTTTAGCTTCTTAAACGCATCTTCGCTGAAATAACGGCTATGTGCTTTTTCGCCGTGCAGCATCAAGACCGCGTTTTTGATTTCCGAACTGTAGGCTAATATCGGCATGGTCATCAAAGACAACGACGATGTTGTGTTCCAATTACCGTTGGAGTTGATGGAGCGTTTATGGAAACCTCGAGGGGTTTTGTAGTATTCGTAATATTCTTTAACGAACAGGGGCTCGTTGCCACTTAGTTTTGCCGGCAAGCCTGGAGCTTTAGCATAGTCTTTATTAAGATAATCTTGAGTGCGTTGGTTATTCAACTGTTCTCTTAAAGCATAGCGCTCTTTTTCGCCCATTGCATCAAAGTAGCCGTTGGCGGTTACTCGGGTCATGTCATACATGGTTGAGGTAACGGTGGCTTTGATTCTTGTATCCATGGAGGCGGCGTTTAAGCCGAAACCGCCAAAGCCACAGATTCCGATGATGCCGATTTTATTTGCATCAACTTGTGGTAAGGTGCTTAAAAAGTCCACAGCGGCGCTAAAATCTTCGGTATTGATATCAGGCGAGGCGACATTGCGGGGCTTACCACCGCTTTCTCCTGTGTATGACGGGTCAAAGGCTAAAGTGATAAAGCCTCGTTCCGCCATGGTTTGCGCATAAAGCCCGGAGGCTTGTTCTTTGACGGCGCCGAACGGACCACTGACAGCAATCGCTGCGGATTTTTCGGCTTTCTTTTCTTTTGGAATATACAAATCACCGACCAACTCTATCCCGTAGCGGTTATGGAATTTGACTTTCTTAACCTCTACCTTATCGCTTTTGGCAAAGACTTTATCCCATTTGGTTGCGGTGTGCCAGTGCCAGAAAATGGCGGAAAGTGCTGCTAAAATAACGATTGAAAACAGTATCTTCATACGACCTCCTTTGTATGTTAACTCTTATTCTTATTTAACTTTAATTGTTAGAGTGTACTCTAAGTCAAGCGTTTTTTTCATTAGTGTTGATTTTTTTTATTTGGGGCTGATAATGTTTCTTTTGTATGGAGCTTTTGATATGATAGATAATAAAATCTTTATTCGCAGAACTTTGCCTCAAGATGCTGGGAATATTCAGAAAATCCATGTGACTGCTTATAAAACCTCTTATCGTGGGCTTTTGCCTGATGATATTTTAGATGCGCTCAAAATTGAAGAAGAAAAAATTGAGCGAACCAAAATTTATGTCACACAAATAGAATCTTATGTTGCCGTTTATCAGCAACAAGTTATCGGTTTTGTGCATCTGGCATTGCCTCAAGATAAAGTGTTGGAAATTCAGGCTCTCTATGTGCATCCGCAATTTCAACGTTTAGGAGCGGGGCGGGCGTTGGTGGAATTTGTTTGCGCTTCTAAAAAGGAGCTCGGTTTTTCTAAATGCGAGGTATGGACGTTTAAAAACGGGCCGTCACTGCCGTTTTATTATAAGCTCGGTTTTGTGCAAGAACTCAATGTGCAAGAAAAATCTTGGAAGTATGGTTTACCGATTATTAAGCTCAGTAAAAAACTTTAGGCTTGTAAAATTTGGGGATATGAAAAAAAGTGATTGTGTTGTAAAGGTAATGAATCAATTTGTTGGGCTAATTGATTGATATGTTTGATAAAATTCACTCCTTTGTTCTCTTCTTTATAATCCTTGGCAATCTTTTTATTAAGGGCGAGACGGATAAATGGTGTGGCGTCTATCAATTCATATTCCGATGTGTTTATCATTTTATCTCTATCCAATAACGTTTATATTCTTCACTGTCTTTTTTCCACGGGAGAGTAATAATGTTTTCTAATCTTCCGCTGTTTTTCTCTATGGCTTTCCATGAGCCGATGTTGCTTGATTTTGCGGCGATTAATAATCTTTTCATATTTCTTTGGCGTGCTTCTTCTAAGAGTAGGCTTAATCCTTTGGTTGCATAGCCTTTTCGGCGTTCGCTTGGGCGTATTCCATAGCCGACGTTGCCGCCAACGTACATTAAAAAGTCGTTTAATTCGGTGCGTAGATTAAATTCGCCGATGAATTTATTTCCTTCCACCAACCAAAATTTTATCTGCGGCGCATTCGGATAATACTTACCGTCATCACGCAGGCGAGGGGTGGTGTCATATGGTTTTAATAACTTGGTTGCCAGATATTTATTGAAATCGGCGGCTATTTCGGCAATTTCTGCCTCTGTTTTTATCGCTTGTGAACCGGCGTAAAATCCTTCTTTCAGCGCCGCTATATAGCTGTCTTGATATTTTATGTTTGGGGTAGTCAGTTCCATTTTATTTTCCTTATTTTTTCGATATGCTATTTATTGTAGAAAATTTAGTATTAATTTGCAACGGAGTTTTTGAGCAAAAAAGCCTCCCGCTTTTATAAAAGGGGAGACTTAGAGCTTAGAAATTTAGGAGTTGACGCCAAATATGTTGATAAATTTTTTCTTTATATCAAGCATAGTATTAGTCCGGCGCCCACACACCATAAGAACATCAACGTCGGCGTCATACAACTGTATTCAGCAGTATAATTGACATAACGAGGGCCGTTTTTCTTGTCAGCCAATGCGTCCATGATTAAACCAATGATGATGACGGCAACAAAACCTATGGCGAAAATAATCGCTTTTGTTTCTAATGATAAATGTTCCATACGTGTTAGAATTATTTGGATTGACATAAAAATTGCTTTCTTATCTAAGTTGTAATCTTTGTGACAAATTTTGTCAATACTTCGTTGCGTACTTGGGGGCAATTTATTGACATTGGTCTAGCTAGGATGAAATGATAATTGAGGAAACTTTGTTCTTTTAGTATTAAAAAAGGACTTCCTTTTTGAGAAAGTCCTTCGCTTATTTATCCTATGCGGCTAAAGATTTATTTCTTCAATGCTTCTTCAATCGCAACGGCAACGGCTACGGTTGCACCAACCATCGGGTTGTTACCCATACCGATTAAGCCCATCATCTCTACATGCGCAGGAACAGATGATGAACCGGCAAATTGCGCATCACTGTGCATTCTGCCCATTGTATCTGTCATACCATAAGACGCAGGACCTGCGGCTACGTTATCCGGGTGTAATGTACGACCTGTACCACCACCAGATGCAACGGAGAAATATTTCTTACCGTGTTCAACTGCCCATTTCTTATAAGTTCCGGCTACAGGATGTTGGAAACGGGTTGGGTTGGTGGAGTTGCCGGTAATCGATACGTCAACGCCTTCTTTAATCATGATAGCAACGCCTTCTGATACGTCATCGGCACCATAGCATTTTACTTTGGCTTTGTCGCCGTTGGAAAATGCTTTTTCTTCAACAATCTTCAAATTGCCGGTTTTGTAATCATATTCTGTTTCAACAAATGTAAAGCCGTTGATACGAGAAATGATGTATGCGGCGTCTTTACCCAAACCGTTTAAGATTACTCTTAATGGTTCTTTTCTAACTTTGTTGGCAGAACGAGCAATACCAATTGCGCCTTCTGCTGCGGCAAATGATTCGTGACCTGCCAAGAAACAGAAACATTTGGTTTCTTCTCTTAATAACATTGCAGCTAAGTTACCATGTCCCAAACCTACAGCTCTTTGGTCTGCAACAGAGCCAGGTACGCAGAATGCTTGCAAGCCAATACCGATTTTTTCAGCGGCTTCTGATGCGTTCTTTACATTTTCTTTCAATGCAATGGCGCAACCTAAGGTGTATGCCCATACTGCGTTTTCAAATGCAATCGGTTGAATGCCTTTTACTAATTTTTCTACATCAATTCCTTTGCTTAAGCACAAATCTCTGGCATCTTCAATCTTTGAAAAGCCATATTGGCTCAATACCGGAGTAATTTTTTCTATTCTTCTGTCAAAACCTTCAAATAACATGGCTTACTCCTTTCTCGGGTCAATGATTTTTACAGCTTCATCAAAACGTCCATAGGTCTTGATGTTGTTTTCAAAAGCAGTTTTCGGATCTGTTCCGTTTTTGATTGCTTCCATCATCTTGCCTAAGTGTACAAACTTGTAGCCAATGATTTCATTATTTGCGTCAACGCCCACATTCAATACATAACCTTCTGCCATTTCCAAATATCTCGGACCTTTGACTTTGGTTGAATACA
>CALXTN010000032.1 GCA_944391405.1 uncultured Alphaproteobacteria bacterium
TGGTGGAGCTGAGGGGAATCGAACCCCTGACCTCTTGAATGCCATTCAAGCGCTCTCCCAACTGAGCTACAACCCCATCTCTCTACAGTGTAGGATGTCTTATAGCGCTTTCTTGCTAAATATGCAAGTCCAAAATAGTTAGTTGTGAAAAATTACTTAGTGAATTTGCCGAAAATAAATTTTTATGTGTTCTTGATTTTTTTTCTCAAAATGTTATAGTCTTGCCCATAATTATCAAAGGATATGGTTATGTTTCAAATGCCGAAAATTTTATTGCTCTCTTGTTGCGCTCCATGTGCTTGCGCCGTCATTAAAAAACTTCATGATGATGGAGTGGATTTTGCTGTGGCATTTTATAATCCAAATATCCACCCCAAAACCGAATATATTAAACGACGTGATGAACAAAAAAAGTTGTGTGAACAGTGGTTAATCAAATTTGTGGAACTGGAATATAATCCCGATGTTTGGTTGCAACAAACTCTTCCGTATAAGGATGAACCGGAACGGGGAAAACGTTGTGATATTTGTTTTGAATTGCGCTTAAAACGGGTGATGCAATATGCGAAAGAAAATGGCTTTGAGGCGGTGGCCTCCGTTTTAGGGGTTTCTCGTTGGAAAAATTTGGCGCAAGTTAATGCCGCTGCCGCAAGGGCTTCTGCTCAAACTAATTTTCCATATGTCGAAATTGAAGGGCGCAAGCATGGTATGCAAGAGGCACGTCTGACCTTAATTAAAGAATTGCAACTTTATAATCAAGATTACTGTGGATGCGTTTATTCTGAACAACAGGCACGTCAGCGAAAAGCGCAAAAAGAATCGAATTAATAAACGTTATTTTATTTAGCAGAATTTAGGCACAACCTTCTTGTTTTTAGTATTATGTTTTTGTGGTGGTGTTATTTGCTTTTTTTTATGAATGAAAGGTAGGTGGCAATTATTAAAGCCAGTCCTAACATCACAAAATATCCATATTGAACAAAATAAAGGTAAAAATCCGGCAGGATTGGTGGCTCTGTGCCGTTATATTGAGCTTGCGCACTCAGATATCCATATATTATTCCAGGGATGAATATCAGTATAAGACACATATATTCTACTACGCCAAATGCTGATAAATAATTTTTGAGACGTATATATCTGTTGTGAAAAATTGAAAACAGTTTTTGTCCTCGTGAGGTTAATAACAATAGGCAGAAAACGAAAAATAGGCCTAATAGCAGCCAGGATAGGAGGTTACTCAAGTATTCATTGAGTGCAAGGGGAAAATAGGAAACGATATGATATATCCCGCCTAGGATTAAAAAGTTTTCTAAAGTGTTTTTCATGTTTTGCTCTTTTGTTGTTGGAGTGTTTTCTTTTTTTACTATCAACTATGGGATATATAACTTATTTTTTTATAATTGTCCAGTTGTTATTTTGTTGTGAGTTATTATCTTAGTTATATAGGAGAGGGGAAATGTTGATTCATGTTCAAGATAAAATGCAGAGCGATTATGCGTATGAGTTGACGGAGCCGATGGGGGAGAACTTTTCACCGTTATTTAAACCGGAACTTACGCCAAAGCAAATGTTGGAATTGGGCGTATTTGAGGGGCATTATCTCAATGATTGTCAAAATGAATTTCCTAAAGATTGGTTTATTAATGCGAAACTTTCTCTTGAAAAGCCCGATGTCAATTGTAATTGTTTTAAAGTTAAGTCTCGACAATCTCTTTGTGAATGGCAACGGAAACATTGGATTATTGGACCAGATGTGAGGGGGTGGTTCCAATGGTATTGCCGTTATTATTTGGGGCGACGCATTCCTTTTATTGATACGGTGCAAATTAAACGATGGTGCGCTTTTTATCGTCATGAGGCGCAACTTAAAAAAAATTGCGGATTAGCTGATTTTGATTGTCGACCTCGTCAACGACAAGCTTTGTTGCAATGGGCGTATAATCCGTTTATTTAGCTAATTTATTTTTCTTTCTTTTGTTTTTCATAAAAAATTTAGCTTTGTTAATGTAAACTCGTCATATAGGGTTTTAATGGATGAGTTAGAGAATAATGAACGAACAAAGCAAATATTATTTGCCCGAAAAGTTGGAAAACGATTTTAGGGCTTTTTATCAAACGAAACTTTTACAAAATTTTATGTTTTTGGAACCGCAACGTAAAAAATATTTGCGACAGTTTTTTTGCTTGGTGGCTTTGTTGGTTTTTGGTGTTTTTTTTGCATGGGAATTTTTAGGGGTAGCGGTACGGGTGCAAAATGAAAATTCTCAAATTGTTTTATCTGTTATGTGGTCTGTATTTGTGGTTGGTTTGTTTTGGTATGTAAAAAGTGTTTTATTTAAGCCCTCTCAAAAATATAAAAAAGATACTAAAAAGATGGTGATGCCTAAGATTACTGCTTTTTTTAATAATATTACATATCTTCGTGAAAATGCCGGAATTCGCAAAAAAGAAATTAGAAAATCAGATTTATTTGACGGATTTGTAAATGTATATTGTGATGACGCTTTTAAGGGGACATATCAGGGTACAGATTTTCAAATCGCTGAGCAGCGCCTTACCACATATATTCAAACTAAACATGGGAAAAGAGAAGTTACATTGTTTAAGGGGATTTTGTTGCAATTTGATTTTGGAAGAGAATTTAATGGGCAAATGATCGTTAAAGATAAAAAAGGACAAATGATGGACTATTTTTTATCATTTTTGAGTTGGGCTTTTTTGATTCTATTGATAGCGATGAATGTACACAGTTTCTTTGTTGACGGGTATGTGAATTTTGACTTTTTGATTTGGGCGATTGTATTTATCGGCGCACTCCTTTTGGGTATTTTCAAAAGTAAATATGAAAAAGTTTATTTGGAAGATATTGTTTTTGCTAAAAATTGGAGGGTTATGGCTACAGACCAAGTTGAGGCTCGTTATATCTTAACGCCGGCTTTGATGGAAAGAATGCTTAAAATTAAAAGAATGTTTTATGGGAAAAGTTTACATTTTGCTTTTTTTGATAACAAAGTTCTAATTGCGGTGGGAACTAATCAAGATATGTTTGAAACAACGTCTCTCTTTTCTTCGGCTTTGAATTATCAAAAGGTACGCGAGGTGATTGCTCAGTTTTACAGTATTTTTGCAACAATTGAAGAGTTAAAACAAAGTACGTTGGATAGAGTGTCTAAAAAGTAGGGGATTTTTTATATTTGGGAGTGTCATGTTATGTTGGTTTTTAATCATAAAAAATATTTACCCGATGAATTGGAATTGTGCTTTAAGAATTATTATGATGAAAACTTACACCATCTTTATGAGTGTTTAGAGCCGCACCGTTTGCAATATCTCAAAAATTTGAAAATTGTCGCAGGCTTATTTGGTTTTTTCGGGCTGATTATTTTAGGCTTGTGGCAAAATGCTCTCGAAAAACAAAATTATAACATTGTTGAGTATTTGTGGGGAATTTTATTTATTTTTTGGGGTATCTTATGCTTGGGCGCCTTGGTTTTCTGGCATAACTATAAAAAAGACGTAAAATTGTTGGTGATGGATAAAATTGTAAATTTTTTCGGGAATATTGAGGCTTGCCAACAGAAACAACTTGTATCTTTGGAAGATATACAAAAATCAGATTTGTTTATTGATGTGGGGGATGCGTCTTGCGATGATTCTTTTTTGTTACATTTAGGAAATGCATCTGTATGTGTAGCCGAACAAAAGTTAAGAACTTCCAAGAATGTTCTTAAAGATAGACGTCAAGCTTTGGTTTTTCATGGTGTATTAGTTTTGGCTGATTTTGCTAAGTCCTTAAAAGGGAAAATTGTAGCTAAAGATATTTCCAGAACATGGGTGGATTGGTTTTGCGATATTATGATGGGGGTGGCTTTTGTTCTTGTTTTTTCTGTGGCATTATTTGGGGCTTTGTTTAATTTTAGTTATTTTTTGAGTTTTGTGCCGATTGCTTTGGCGCAAATATGGTGTTTATATAAAATTTATCGCAAAAAATATAAGAAAGTTAATTTGGAAGATGTCATTTTTGCTAAAAACTGGAGGGTTAAAGCAACAGATCAAGTTGAGGCTCGTTATGTCTTGACTCCGGCTTTGATGGAAAGAATCTTAAGTGTTAAAAAAATGTTTGATGGCCAACGTGTGCATTTTGCTTTTTTTGAAAATAAACTATTGATTGCGATTGATTGCGATTGTGATATGTTTGAGACCTCCTCTCTTTTTTCTTCGGCTTTGAACTATCGAAAAGTGCGGGATGTTATTGCGCAATTTTACAGTATTTTAGTGACGATTGATTTATTGCAACAGACGTCTTTATCCTCTCCAATAAAGAAAAAACGTTAGCAGAGTGAAATTATATTTCTGATTAATGGGAAATAAAAGGTGTATGAGGTGGATATTTTGTCGGTGAAAAGTAAAATCTTATTCTTGGCAAAAATAATGCTTGACTTAGAGTAAACTCTAAATGTTACACTCTTGCGCAGAATCGTTTTTATGGTTTCGTCTGTTTTATGCAGGAGGGGAAGCCGATATTGATATAACTTGATTTTTTATGAGGGAAATGATGACTTTGTTAGATACTGTACATTCTCCGGCTGATATTAAAAAAATGTCTGTGACTCAACTTCATGATTTGGCGCAAGAAATTCGTCAGGGAATTTTGAAACGCGACAGTCTTATTGGTGGACACGTCGGGCCGAATTTGGGGTTTGTGGAAGCAACGCTCGCGCTTCATTATGTGTTTAATTCTCCGATTGATAAAATCGTATTTGACGTTTCTCACCAATGCTATGCGCACAAGATGATTACAGGGCGTCAAAATGGTTTCTTAAATCCTGATGATTATGATAAAATTACCGGCTATACCAATCCGCAGGAAAGCGAACATGACCATTTTGTTATTGGGCATACTTCAACTTCTGTCAGCTTGGCTTCCGGCTTGGCTAAGGCGCGTGATTTGAAGGGGGAAAAGCATAATGTGATTGCGGTTATCGGCGATGGTTCTCTTTCCGGCGGAGAGGCTTTGGAAGGGCTGGATTTTGCCGGTTCTGAACTCGGTTCTAACTTTATTGTCGTGGTTAATGACAATCAGATGTCTATTGCTGAAAATCATGGCGGACTTTATCATAACTTGAAACTTTTACGCGAAACCAACGGACAAGCCGAATTGAATTTGTTTAAGGCGCTTGGTTATGACTATCTTTATGTTAATGATGGTAACGACGTTGAAAAGTTAATTGAAGCCTTTCAATCGGTGAAAGATACAAACAAGCCGGTTGTGGTGCATTTGAACACTCTTAAAGGTAAAGGTTATAAATTAGCGGAAACGTATAAAGAACCTTGGCACTGGAGCGTGCCTTTTGATATTGAAAGTGGTGATAAAACCGTTGATTTCAGCGGTGGGGAAAGTTTGGACGACTTAACCTACAATTACTTAAACGGCAAAATTAAAAATGGCGAAAATGTGGCGATTGTGGTGGCCGGTACACCAGGGGTGTTTGGCTTAAACGAACAACGTCGTCAAGAATTGGGTGCTCACTATATTGATGTCGGTATTGCAGAAGAACACGCTGTGGCGATGTCTTCTGCTTTGGCAAAGGGTGGTTGCCGTCCGGTCTTTTGCGTACATAGTTCTTTCTTACAGAGAACATATGACCAACTTTCGCAAGATTTGGCCTTAAACAAAAATCCGGCGGTCATTTTGGTTTATTGGTCCGGTTTATCCAGTGCTGACGCAACACATTTGGGATGTTTTGATATGACGTTGGCTTCTAATATTCCGAATATTACTTTCTTGACACCGGCAACTAAAGAAGAATATATGACTATGCTTGATTGGGCTATGACACAAAAAGATGGTCCAGTAATGATGAGAGTGCCGAATACGGTGGCTTATGGCCAGAAAGTAGCTCCTCGTGTTGATGAAATCAAAGCAATGGCTTTTGCTCAAAAAGGGGAAAAAGTTGCACTTCTCGCTGTGGGAGAAATGCTGGGCTTAGCTAAGCAAACAGTGGAAACTTTGAAGAATTTTAATATCAACGCTTCTTTGGCTACGGTGCGTTGCGTTTCTGAATTGGATACGGAGGCGCTGGAAAGTCTTAAAGATAAGCATAAAGTGGTTATCACACTTGAGGGTGGGGTTGTTGACGGTGGTTTTGGCGAAAAAATCGCACGTTACTTCGGAAATTCCGAACTTAAAGTTTTGAACTACGGCGCAAAAAAGAAATTTACCGATAGATTGCCGTTAGATGAGCTTTATCGCGAAAATCGCTTGTTACCGCAGTTGATTGCCGAAGATGCTCTCAAGTTGCTCTAGTTAAGCGCAAGTTTGTTACTTTCTGCTCCGTTGCTTTGTGTGACGGAGCTTTTTTGTATCCCGAATATGAATAACTCGATGTTTTACGCGCGGGGATTTTTATGTACTGATTTTTGTTTGACTTTTGTGGTGGAGCTTTTATTATCTAGTAAATGAGTTTTTTGAGGAGAAACATATAAATGAATTTTAAATGTGGTGGTTTTTTCGTTCTGATTTGTGGCGCTGTTTTATGTGGTTTTAGTGCAAAGTGTTGGGCTAAACGTGATTTTTTTGTGCGCCACGAAGTTCAATGTAATCAGCAGGGTAATCAGTGTATCGAGATTAAAACCGGTGCGCCTCTTAATGGGATGCTTAAAATATATTTTCCTTCTGGTAAAGTAGAAGCCGAAATTTATTATGCTAACGGAATGCGGGACGGTAAGTATAAAATTTATTATGAAAGCGGTGCGCTGCGTTCTGCAGGTGTGTATCTCGGTGGTAAGGCGAACGGTCGTTTGACTAACTATTATGAGGATGGAACTCTTGAAAGTGAAATTCAAGTTGCAAATGGTTTATGGGATGGAGTGCGCCGTACTTATTATCAAGACGGAACAATGCAATCTGAAGAAAATTTTTCACAAGGTAAGAAAAATGGCGGGCAGCAATTTTATGATAAAAAGGGAAATCTTATTTTACGTGTGGTTTATGATATGGGAAATCCAATTTCCGGTTATTGTTTAACTTCTCGCGGACAGAGAATGGATTTTACAGCTACAATTCAAGAGTTCAAAGAAACCGGACAAACACCGTGTCATAAAACTGTGGCAGATTGAGCTTTTATCTAAACTTTGGCTTTGCTATAGCGCTGCTTGCGTTGGTTGTTAAATAGTATATGAAAAATCCCCTTTATCTTATAGGGGGATTTTTTCTTATTGAAATAACGTTCTTTAGTCTTTTATGCGTTTATGGTATGCATCAATGATTTTTTTGCTTACCTCTTCCATTGTGCCTGACGCGTCTATAATGATAAAACGCTCCGGCTCTTGTCGGGCTAATTCTAAATAACCTTGGCGCAGGCGTTCATGAAATGCAATATCTTCATTTTCAAAACGCAGCTCTTTGGTGGTCATTGTTTGCGCTTTCTTAAAACTTCGCTCCAAACCTATTTTGACATCAATATCCAATAAAAAGGTTATATCCGGTTTGAAATCTCCGGCAACGATTTGGTATAGGTTGTCCATAATGCGGCGGTCTGTAAACTTGTTTGAACCATAGTACTGGTAGGCGATGGTTGAATCATTGAATCTGTCGGATAAAACAATTTTGCCAGCTTTCATTGCCGGATGGATTACTTTGGTCAAATCAATTCTTCTGTCGGCATAAAATAGTAGAATTTCTGTTATTTCATCAAACTTGTCTTTTTCACCTTCTACCAACAGGCGACGTATTGCTTTGCCTGTTTCGGTGCCTCCAGGTTCACGTGTGGTTACCACTTCTTCTCCGATTTTTTGCAAATATTCGGCAAAACGGGCCAGCTGTACTGATTTGCCGGCACCTTCACCTCCTTCAAAGGTTATAAACAAGCCCTTTTTATTTGATATTGTCATAGCTTATTTAGCTCCAAAGACAAAGTACTTTAAGTTTTCCCAAAATCGGCTGAATGGTCCGATTTTGGCAACATTGTCTTTGGCTACCAATGGAATTTTATCAATGGTTTCTCCATTATAAGTGATGAATAATTCACCAATCTTATCGCCTTGTAGTATTGGGGCTTTTAGTGGTTCATCATAAATCATCTTGGCTCCGTATTTACTTTTACTACTTTTTTTGATGGTTTTTATTACTTCTTCCGGTACTACTGCTGCAACACTCTTTGTGGTTCCGTACCAAACGGGAATTTCTGCCATTATTTGGTTTTTTGTAAAGAATTTGTAGTTGTCAAAATTTGCAAATCCCCAAGTCATTAAGCTTTCGGTTTCTTCGGAGCGTTGTTTGTTGCTCTCAAGTCCGGTCATTACTTCAATCAAGCGGCGGTCGTTGCGGACTGCTGTTCCGGTTAAGCAGAAGCCTGCTTCTGATGTGTGGCCGGTTTTTAAGCCATCAGCTCCTTTTAAACTATATAATAAAGGATTGCGGTTGCCTTGGCGAATGCCGTTAAAAGTGAATTCTTTTTCTGAAAATAGATGATAATATTCCGGAAATTCTTTGATGATATGGCGTGCTAATATTGCTAAATCTTCAACAGAAATTTTGTGTTCCGGATGTGGTAAACCTGTTGCATTGACAAAATGCGCGTTTTTTAATCCTATTTTTTCAGCGGTTTCGTTCATCATGGCGGCAAATTCTTCTTCCGAACCTGCTAAGTTTTCGGCAACAACAATGCATGCGTCATTGCCGGATTGGATTAAAATCCCTTTCAATAAGTCTTCTACGCGAACTTCTTGACCAATCTTTAAGAACATGGTCGAACCTCCAGAGGCCGCGCCACCTTTGCGCCATGCGTTTTCGCTGACGGTATATTTGTCATCTAAGGATACTTCTCCTTCTTTGATTTTGCTTAATAGTACATAAACCGTCATTAGTTTGCTCATAGATGCCGGGGCAATCATTTCTTGATGATCTTTGGTAAATAAATATGCTCCGGTTTCATAATCCATTAAAATCGCATTTTTGGCTTTGGTTTCAAAAGCGTTCGCTTTTCCACTCATGGCCAAGGCGGAAACTCCCATTGCTAAGATGCATAACTTCTTAAATGACATGGCTTATTGTTCTCCTATTCTTTTTCTACAATCGTTACATCCGAGTGTCCATAATCTAACACACGGTCTAAAATCTTCATGGCTTCGGCTTTGCTTTGATATGCTCCTAAACGAACACGATAAACGCCGTTTTTGCTCAGATATGCTTCGTAAATCGATACATTGCCGAAACGTTTCATATTGGCAGCCATCTGTTTGGCTTTGTCATAATCCGCAAATGCGCCAACTTGAACAAAGTAGGGACCTTCTTCTACACTATTGGGAATGTTGACGTTGGTGTCGGTGTTTGAGGCCAGACTGATTTCTGAAGTGTATTGCAACGGACGGCGAGGGGACATGCTTATTTCATATTTTGTATTGGCAGATGTGTTGGTATTTGATACCGTTTGAGTGTTTAGGTATGGAATGGTGGTGTTACCATAGGTTTTAGATGAATTTGTGGGTGATAACATCGCTTCTTTAATGGCGCGACTTTCTTGTTCCAATATCTCAACTTTTACTTTGGCGGTACCTTTGTTTTTATAGCCCAATAATTCCGCTCCTTTTTCGGATAAGTCGATAATGCGGTTTTTTACATAAGGGCCTCGGTCATTGACACGAGCAATGATGGATTTGCCATTTTCCAAGTTTGTTACACGTACGATTGATGGTAATGGTAAAGTGCGGTGTGCCGCTGTTACCGCGCGCATGTCATAAGTTTCGCCGTTTGCCGTGCGTTTGTTGTGAAAGTCATCTCCATACCAAGAGGCCATGCCTACTTCTTCATAATCGTAGTCTTCTTTGGGGGTATAACTTTGCCCTAATACCGTGTATGGATTGCCAACTTTATAGATGCCTCCATCTTCTTTGATGGCGGCTACTTCTTCTTGTAAATTTTTATATTCAAATTCTTTCGGTTCAGATGCACAACCTGAGAGTAATAGCAGGGCGCAGAAACCTAGATGGAATTTGTATTGCTTTAATATCGTCATTTTATATCGTTCCTTTTGCGCGATATTCTAATCGCTTGGTTGGTGTCTGTAAAGCATCAATATTCAGTTATTGACTGTTCTTTTTTCCAGATGCTCTAAAAAAATTTGACAATTATATTCTTTGTTTTATCATAGCTCATAAATCCTTAATAAATAGATAAGGGAATGGGAAATGTTTGCAAAATGTAAGGTACTTTTTGGGGTATTTATGTCAGTCTGTTTGTGGACTGATGCGGCGGTGGCTAAACCGGTTGATGTTATTCGACCGGAAGATGAGGCAATTTTGGAGGGGATTTTTGATGTTGAGGGGCAGAGTTCTAAACAACAATCCAACTCTTCGCTGGCTGATGGGCATGGCGTGCAAATGAAAGGGGCGCGTGATGTTACCCGTGTTAAAGCTGTGCCGCTTAGTGTGACTTTGGGTGAAAGAGTTTCCCGGGTGGCGGTAGAGGCGGATGGGGAAAAAGAAAATAAAAAAGATACTTCCGTTAAAACCTCTGTTGATAACGCTAGGGAAACGACAGTTGAAGTTAATAGTGGTGCTGATCTTAAAAATGCTATGAAAACGGTAGTGGAAGGGAATACTCAGAAAAATACAGAATCTACTGAAGTGATTGTAAAAAATGAAAATAAATCGCAATTGAAAGTTAATGGCGAATCTACGGTAAATGGCGTTTCGGAATATCGTTATCAAGATAAAATCAAATATACTTATCCCAGCAAAAGCGAAAGAGCTAAAGCGCGTCAATCTCTTAGTGAATGGTATAATCCAAACTTGAGAGCCGTTGATACTTATAAAACGGAAACTGAAGCAGCTCCTCAAGATGAAACTTTTGTGCAATATCGTTTGGCAATAGCGGATTGTTTGGATAAACGCCAAAGTGAGTTGGAAACTGATAAAGGAATGCTGTATCAGGGGAATATGTATGATGCGGCAGCTTATTTGTCTCAGACATTGGAAGCTGTTAATGCTTGTTACGAAAATATCGGGTATGATATTATTCGTGTTTATTATGGCGATGATCCTCAGATTAAACAAAGTTTTGCGCAAAATATTCAAAATTTTTATATTCGCAGTTCCGATGTTAACTTTAATCCGAAATTCTGTGGCGATGATTGTTCAGTTGAAGCGATGGTTGATGCGCAAATGGCTAAATTTGCTGATTTCAGAACCTATTTGGCAAAATTGTTGGCGGAAAGACCTATGAAAAGCCCAGCGGTTGCACCGATGATTGATATTACATCAGAGCAAGATACTGTTGCGTCGCAAGATGAGGAAAATGTCGGTGAGATTAAATATGATGAAGACGGTGTACCGTTTATTGATGAATATTTAGAAGAAGATGCTCAAGCTCGGCAAGGTTCTGTTTGGTCTCAAGAAAAGGATAAAAATGCTCCGACGCATGGATCTACTTTAAATGAGCAGAATAATCGTTATGAATTACCGGAAATTTTGTAGGTGGAGTTTTTTGACAAGAACTTAAAAGTCAGTTGTGTTATATACGCTTTAATGGTGATTGGCGGGCAGATGCTTATATGATTGAGGGGTGTGGTTAGTAAGTGGTTTAGATGTGGAGTGTGGAGAAAATTGTTTCATGATAAAAAAATTATGTTCTTTGAGTGTTAAAGCTTAAAAAGTAGAGTAGTATTAAATGACAGACAGTGTAGTTTTTCCATATCAGAATTCGTATCTTATTGGGCATGATGAAGAGGTTAAGCTCTTTTTATCCGCTTATAATTCAGGCGCTCTTCATCACGGGTGGTTGATTACCGGCGATGAAGGTATCGGTAAGGCTACGCTTGCTTATAAAATCGCGCGCTTTTTGCTCTCGGTTAAAGATGGCGAAAGGTATAACTCTTTGGATGTTGATGTTAATGGAACGGTGTTTGCGCAAGTGATGCAAAGGTCGCATCCTGATTTTAAGGTTTTAGAGAGGGATTTTACCGATACGGATAAGAAAAAATTGATTAAGGCGATTAATCAAGGTGAAGAAGTTGATGAAGAGATGAAGCAAAGTCTTAAACGTTCGGCAGTGATTAAAGTTGAAGATGTGCGCGACGTGGTGGAGTTTCTCTCTAAAAAGTCGTTTAATGACAGTTGGCGTGTGGTGATTGTTGATTCAGCTGATGATTTGAACGTTTCCAGCGCTAATGCTTTATTAAAAATTTTAGAAGAACCGCCACTTAAAAGTATTTTGTTGCTAATTTCGCATAATCCGGGGAAATTGTTGCCGACTATTCGTTCCAGATGCGCCAGACTTGCTTTGAAACCATTGAAGGAAAACGAAGTTGCATCTTTGCTTCGACGTTATAAGCCGTCATTGCCCGAAACAGAAGTTACTGGACTTGCTAAAATTGCGGCAGGCAGTATCGGACGGGCGATAAAATATGCTGAAAATGACGCGCTTGAGATGTATGAAGATATTAAGAAAATTTGCTATGCCGGTGCGAAATGCGATGGGACTTTACTTTTGGATTTGGCAAATCAGGTTTCGGCAGACGAGGATTGTTGGGATTTGTTTGTGGAGTTGGTTTGCCGGTTTGCTCGGGATAATTTGCCCGATGCGGCTCATCCTCGCGAATTTTATGAAGCCTATGAACAGGCGCTTAAAGTTTTTGATGAAACCGTGCGCGTGAATATGGATAAAAAAATGGCGGCTCTTCAGATATTGACTTTGTTCGGCGGAGCGTGCTAAACGATATTGTCGTGATGGATTATATGTTTTCAGATGTTTTTCGGAGTTAGATAAAAATGTTTGTGGACAGTCATTGTCATATTGAAGATGATGAAACAGCTTTGCGTGCCGGAAACGCCGGTGTGGGTGTGCTCTTAAACGCAGGAAAAGATTTGGATGAGGCGCAGGCGCAACTTTTAATGTGCGCGCGCTTTGATGATTTGCGGCAACAAAATCCGCTTGCTCCGAAGATGTGGACGTCTGTCGGCGTGCATCCTGATTCAGCACCGGAAAAATTAAATAAAATTCGAGTGGAAGATATTGTGAAGGCTGCGCAACATCCGAAAGTTATTGCTATCGGAGAATGCGGGCTTGATTATCATTACGGCGCAGAGGTTAAAAAAGAACAACAAGAAATGTTTGCTCGTCATGTGGAAGCTTCGGGGATGACCGGTTTGCCATTGATGATACATCAGCGGGAAGCGGAAGATGATATGTTGCAAATTTTATACAATGGTGTGAAAAAATATGGTAAACTTCGCGGGGTTATTCATTGTTTTACATCTAATCAACAATTTGCAGATGCTGTGCGTGAGTTGGGGTTTTATATCTCGGCTTCCGGTATTGTTACTTTTAAGAGCGGGGCGGATGTGGCGGCGGTTTTTCAGAACTATCCGATTGATAAAATTTTGATTGAAACCGATAGTCCGTATTTGGCGCCGGTGCCTTATAGAGGTAAAACCAACGAGCCGGCGTTTGTGCTCAAAACGGCAGAGAAAATTGCCCAAATTAGGGGCTTGACGATTCAAGAAATTGAACGTATAACTACCGATAACTTTTTTAATTTATATTCTAAAGCTCAACGATGAACGGAAAGGTGTGGCGTGTCTAAAGTTTTGATTTTGGGGGCGGGAGCAGCTCCGGGGGTGCCTTCTTTGGCTAATGGTTTTGGTGAATGTGATCCGAAAAATGAGAAAAATATTCGCTTGAGAAGCGGAACTTATATGGAAATCAGCGGGGTTAAATTCTTGATTGATACATCGCCTGATTTGCGTATGCAATTGATTCTCGGTAATATTCGGGAATTAGATGCGGTTTTTTATACCCATACGCATGCGGATCATTTGCACGGAATTGATGATTTGCGCGAAATTAATCGCATTACAGGTCAGGCTATTGAATTGTTTGCTTCGCCAGATAATCTGGAAATTATTCGCACGCGCTTTCCGTATTTGATTGCTGAAAAACAAGAAGACGTTAATCCGGTTTATCGTGCAGCTTTGCACCCGAATACGTTTAACTATGAGGAAAGTTTTTATTTTCAAGATTTGAAAGTGACACCGATTAGATTGCAAGGACATAATGTGGAATGTTCGGGATATATCTTTAATGATGGTGAAGTCGTGCATATATCTGATTTTCGTGATATTCCGGAAAGCGCATTCCAATTTATTAAGCGTAAGCCAGAGGTGATGATTATGCCGTTGACTTCTCCGGAGGGCAGTCGTTTCCATGCCAGCTTGGCGACGCTGCTGGAATATGCCGAACGTTTGCAACCCAAGAAAACCATTATTACTCATATGGCGGTGGAATGCGATTATGAAACAGTTAAAAAGGCTTGTCCAAAAGGCGTTGAGCCTGCTTATGACGGAATGGAAGTTTCTTGGCGTAGCGCTTCAGTGGCTAAAGCCGTATGAGTGAGTTTTGATTAACGAAAGGATTGATTAATATGTTGTGCATTTATCATTCGGCAGATCATGACGGTAAAGGTTCAGCTGCAATTGTCAAATATGCGTATAAAGATTGCGAACTCTTGGGGTTTAACTATGATCAGGAAATTCCTTATGCGGAGATTGAAAAACATCAGGATATTGTCATTTGTGATATCTCGTTTCCGATGGATTATATGTTCAAGTTACATGCTGAGAAAAATTTAACTTGGATTGACCATCACGCTTCGGCGATTGAAGCTTATGAACAGAAACTTAAAGATGAAGACGGGTTCGGAATTAAAGGTTCTCGCGCGGTCGGAACGGCAGCGATTGAACTTACTTGGCAGTATTTCTTTCCGCAAAAAGAAGTGCCGGAAGGGGTAAAACTTTTGGCGCTTAATGATTTGTTTGATTTGAGGGATAAAAGAGTACGTCCGTTTGAATTTGCCTTTCAATCTTTAGGCGTGAATCGTCCGTATGAAAAAGTTTGGCGTGATTTGTTTGAGGGGCGGATTGATATTAATTTGATGGTGGAAAAAGGTAATGCCATCTTATCATATATTCGCAATCGTGATTACAGACTTTCTCGTAATATGTCGTTTGAGGGAACATATAACGGACTTCGTTTTATTGCGGCTAATATGGCGCAAGCCGGTTCGGACTTTTTTGATACGCTCGATAATATTGCTAACTATGACTTTATGGTCAGTTTTTCGCTTAATAAACGCAGTAAGTGGAATTTGTCTTTCCGCACGACAAAGGATAATGTTGATGTTT